>JALLOM010000012.1 GCA_027717865.1 Acidobacteria bacterium AH-259-O06
TTTCAGGTTCCAATTTTCCCTTCTGGATTCTGAAGTCTGGATTCTGGATTCGGGATTCTGGATTCTTACCATGAGGTGCTGAATAGTGGCGAAAAACATCTTCCCAATGGTGAACCTTTTGGTTCTCTTGGCACTGCTTTTGGTCCCGTTTGTGTTGTCTTCGATCCTTGCGAGCCCGCCAAATCTCAAAGTGAACTTAGCCGAGTTTATTTTTGAGCAAGCCCCCTTTGCGCAGTGTCACGCCTCCACAATCGTGGAATTGCCCAGCGGAGACCTGCTTGCCGCCTGGTTCGGCGGAAAACGGGAGGGCGATGACAGCGTCCAGATTTGGCTCTCTCGCAAGCCGACGGGAGGCACATGGTTGTCCCCAGAGGTGGTCACGAACTTCCCTGAAAGCCCCTGCTGGAATCCGGTCCTCTTCCGCGATACCCGAGATCAAATCTGGCTTTTTTTTAAGGTCGGACCCAGCCCTCAGACTTGGGTCGGTGCCTATCGGATTTCAATAGACGAAGGTCAAACCTGGAGTGACATCACTTATCTTCCGGCCGGGATGCTGGGTCCGATCCGAAATAAGCCGATTATCTTGACCAATGGCGATATCCTCTCAGGCACCTCGGTTGAAGCGGGGTATGGAAGAGGTACGCCACCCGATGCGCCTTACCGAAGCTGGGCTTGCTGGGTTGAGCGCAGCTCCGACGCAGGACAAACCTGGAGCGTTCACGGCCCTATCACCGTTCCGGGGGAAAACTTCGGAGTGATTCAGCCCACACTCTGGGAAAGCCGTCCGGGGGTCGTCAAGATGCTCATGCGTTCGACTCAAAGAATCGGATTCATTTGTGAGTCCACGTCCTCGGACGGAGGAAAAACGTGGAGCCCCGCCAGACCGACGCAGCTGCCGAATCCGAATAGTGGCATCGATGCCGTAAGGATGCACGACGGAAAGATTTCCCTGGCCTACAACCATACCCGACGAGGCCGAACTCCTCTTAATATTGCGTTTTCAAACGACGATGGTCAAACCTGGAGCCCTCCTTACGTTCTGGAGGAGGAACCCGGAGAATATTCATATCCGGCAATCATCCAGACGTCGGACGGAAGGTTGCACATCACGTATACTTGGAAACGCCGGCGGATCAAACACGTGGTCGTGGACCCCAGTAATATTCCTTAGTTTCAGTGTCTGACTGTTGGGAGTTTCCGTAGGGGCGAGCCGGTGGCCCGTACGCCCACAATCAGTTGGCTCGGTCTTGGCCTCGCAGGGCGGCGAACAGTCGCTTGAAGCATTCGGCACTTTCTTGAGCCACCTCATTGAGGCCTGAGCTGCCGGATTCGTCCTGGCCATAGTAGGCTCGGATAAAAGCTGCGGGGTCCGTCCATGTCGTCTGCAAGACTCCCAAGATGCGCGAGGCAAGGGTTGGGTTATGGCCCTTCAGAATCCCGTTAATGAGTCCCAGCTGAGCTAGGGCAACCTCCGTTTTCCGCCAGGGAGAAGTGACCACTCTAAACCCTTTGAGTGCGAAGTAGCCGGGCGTGGGTGGAGCGGATTCATAATGCCAATCGCAGATCACGATGTCTTTGGAAACCAGGTCTATAGCACCGTATGTGTGGTTGATGCTGGCTTCCCATTTGCCGATTCCCGAGGTCTCTCCGTCAATGAAGCGATCCCCCCACATCCACATGAGGAGATTCCTTTCGCTCAAGTGATCATGAAGCGTTCGAACCTCATCAGCAAACAGCCGAGCCTTGTTCATCCCTTTGCAGCGGGGACAGTCGTCTTCACCCAATAAGAAGACCTCATCCATGCCAACGTGAAAGGCCTCTACTTCAAAGACCTCTGCCAGTTCATCAATCAAAGCAAAGATGACCTGATGAATTTCGGGGTGCCGGGGACAATAACTGCGGCAGTAAATTTCCTCGTTGTTCGGGTATTTTCCCGGAGTCTCATCAAAGTCGGGATAGGTGGCTAACAGAGAGAAGGTCTTATCTTTCCAAGATTGATGACCCAGGCAATTAAGTTGTGGGATAAGCTGAACATTGGTCTCTCGACAAGCGGCGACCAGTGCTTTGACACCCTCCTTGCTTAGTGCATCCACTTCGGCAAGCTCAGGATGGGAAAGAAACTGGTAACGGTAGTTGATTTCCAGCACCAGCACATTTACCCCTTCCTGGGGGAACACCTGGCGAATGAAGCGTGTCACCTGAGATACATCCTCACGAGCGGGCGCCGCCAGGTGAAGTCCCCGGACCTGAAGGGGTGTTGATTCCGGACCAGCATTCAAATAGAGACCCCCATTTGACATATTCCCACACAGAGAGCAAGAGAAAAATTCTTCATTTTTTATCACAACTTGGGGGCTGATCCTGAAAATGTAAAATTACAATTTCAGGGTCAGACCGCTCTGCTAAACAAAGCGCACGCAATAAATGGGAGGCAGATGGGTGGAAATGTGTTTCCAGGAATCACCTCCGTTTTCGGAAATCCATAGCGAGCCTGTGGTCGAACCCATTGCCAGTTGATCTCCGGACGAATCCACCTCCAGTCCATGGCGATAAACGAGGTCATAGGCATGCTCCTGAGGAAGGCCTTGACGCAGGACTTCGAAGCTTTGTCCACCGTCTCGGGTTCGAGCCACTACCACCTGCGCGTTCACGGGAATTCGGCATTCATCCTTGACCCCCGGGACAAACCAGGCAGTGTCTGGATCCTTCGGATGAACTGCCACCGCAAAGCCAAAGACTGATGGCTTAACGGTTAAAATTTCCTGCCAGGATTTAGCTCCATCGGTTGTTCGAAAGACTCCATTGTGATGCTGTGCCCACAGCACATCCGGAGAGGAGGGACACTGAACCACGCGGTGCGGATCTTGAATCCAGCAGTCTCCTTGCTGCTCACGGGGCATATACTCAGCGTGCATTCCCTCGGCTCGACATTGCCATGAATCACCCCCATCAAAGGTGACCCACACTCCACCGCAAGAAACCCCCACAGTGACATGACGGCTGTCTCGGGGGTCAACGCAAGTGGAATGAATGCCGGGATGATCGTAGCCTCCCCCAAACCACTTCTCTCTTTCCGGCCGATCCCAAAGTGAGTGAATCAGCTCCCAGGAGGAGCCCTTGTCCCGTGAACGGAACAGCCCACCTGGAATGGTTCCTGCCCACAGGGTCCCGGCCTCATCAACTCCGGCCGCTTCCAGACACCAGATCTGAATGACGCTATCCTCTGAAGCGATGGCACCTTCCTGCTGATTCTCGCTTTGGGGCTGCTTCGGGTAGCTGGGTGCAGTAACCTCTTCCCAGGTCTCTCCCCCATCAAAAGACCGGTGCAGTTTGACGCCGAAATGATCCAAGGCAAGTGCCGCGTAAACTGTGCCGTCCCGAGGGTCTGGAAACACCATCGAAACCCGATCTCCAAGAAAGGCTGCTCGAGAAACGCCCCATCGCTTGGAATCGCCGGATCTCGCTACCGTGAAGAGCCCCTTGCGCGTGGCAACAAAAAGTCGGTCGTTCATTGCTTTCCTTTCTATGAATCATCCTCCCGAAAGTGCCTGCATCACGAAGATCTCAGCGGTTTCTTCAACCGCGTCGCTGAGACCCACGCGATCCTGGATCAGTTCACCGTCCACGAACACCACCACGTGTTGCCGCAAGCGACCCTGATCGTCAAGGATGTAACTTTGCAGCTTTGGATTCCGCTTGAAGACCGCTTCCAGAACAGCTCGTACGGTCTTTCCGGACACTTGGCTGGGAGGAGCGGAGACATGACGCCTCAAATTCGGGGTGAAGATCACTCGTGGCATAGAAATCTATGATAGCGACATCCCTCCCTGAAAATCATCACATTTCGCTCGTTTATTCTAGAGAAATGATCCTTGCCACTACAGATACTGGGGCGGCATTATAAACTTGATGCTTTTTGAGTCATTTGCTCGTAAAACGGCAGTCGGTGCGATTCAGACAACGCTGCGGTACACTCTTTAAAAGAAATGGAACAGCTAGACCAACTTATATCCCAGCTCAGTACCCCACTTCTCCTCCTCTTTTTCGCTGGGACTCTCGCTGTGTTGGGAAAAGGAGCCAACTGGCTCGTCCACGCCGCCGTGACTCTTTCCGAAAAATCGGGGCTTCCGAAAGTTGTGATAGGGGCCACCGTGGTCAGCCTCGGAACTACAACGCCCGAGGCCTCCGTTTCAGTGCTGGCAGCGGTACGGGGAAGAGCTGGACTAGCTCTGGGCAATGCTGTCGGATCAGTCATTTGCGACACTGGCCTAATATTGGGATTAAGTTGTTTGCTTGGCCAAATCCCCCTGGAACGCAAAATCCTCAGAAGACAGGCACGGGTTCAGCTTGCGAGTGGAATATTGATCGTTCTGGCATCCTTTCCGTGGGCCGCTCCTCAAAGCGTCTTCACGCACGGCGGTCGATTACCTCAACCAATAGGGTTCGTCTTCCTTATCCTTCTTGTAATGTACCTGCGTCAGTCTATACTCTGGGCTAGTCAAGAGAAGAATAGCTTCTCTTTGGACGAGTTGGAGGACCGGGCAGATTTCTCCCTGGCATTGATCCTTGCAAAGCTATTGGGAGCGATCACCCTGGTGATTGGCTCTTCCCATATCTTGGTCGCTACCGCCGTTGAGACCGCGAATCGCTTCGGCATCCCCGAAAGCGTCATCGCTGCCACACTTGTGGCCTTTGGGACTTCTCTTCCGGAACTGGTAACCGCTATTACTGCTGTGCGCAGACGACACGGAGATTTGGCCATTGGTAATGTTATTGGAGCTGATATTCTTAATGTTCTCTTTGTCGCAGGGGCAGCAGCCTCTGTTACTCCGGGAGGACTTAGGGCTCAGCCCCATTTTTTCACGCTACTATTCCCTGCCATGGTGGCCATCTTGGTCACATTCCGGCTTGGTATCTACTATTCGGGCGAGACTTTCAAGCGGCGCTTTGGGTTGCTTCTGCTCTTACTCTACGCCTTCGCAACAGTCTGGAGTTATCAACATTCAGGTTAGAAGTCCTCTCGCATAGTTGCGAGATCGATCCTGGAAGAGCTCCCTACGGGACTGGAGATGATTGCGCATCGGGGCGGCGGGGCACCTCGGGTGCCAGGGCGGCTTTTAGGTTTTTTCGGAACCAATCCCCCATCGCCCGCGTGTAAGTTAAAGAAGTTGCGGCTTCCTCATTTCCCCCCTAAATGCACTTAAGCTGCTTGGAAGCCGCACCCTTCCTTTGTTAACCCGCATTTCTCACACCGGCTCTGAGTTATCACTGGCTACTCGCTTGCAAACGACGGATCTGGTCCTTCCCAGGAACGCCTGTCGCGTACTAGTTCAGGCGGCTCCGACTACCTCAACGAAGGTTTCATTGTAAGCAGGCTGTCCGCCGGGAGACCAGGATGAGGGCGTGAGCATATTCGCTACCGCTTCCGTCTCAACAGGAACGCTCCACCATTTACCCGGAAGCGAAACAACCCCAGGGCGGATCGTTTCTGTGACGCGTAACCATACCGTTAGAGCTCCTTGTTCGTTCTTCACAAGAACTTGCTGGCCATCAGATAGGCCCCGATCTGCCGCGTCAGACGGGTTCATGTCCAAGGTTGGTTGCCTTTCGGCCTTCCGTTGCCGCGGCATGTTCGCGAAGCTTGAATTCAAGAAGTAATGGGATTTGGGTGTGAGAAGTTGGAGGTGACCAGCTCCTGGTGGTTTGACGGCTTCGGGAATCCCTTCTGAGAGCCGCAATTTTCCTTTTTCAAAGCCCGGCCTCACAGGTGACTTCTTGACCCAGCCGTTAGCTTTCAGCACCTCAAGGTCGACATCTGGGGGAAGTGCCGAGGCTGCGATCTGTTCATCACTCTCATGAAGCGCCGGGGCCCCCAACCCCATGCGCTTGGCCAATAACCGCATGATTTCACCATGCGATTTGGCCTGTTCAATCGGCGCAATCGCGGGATGGTTGAGCGAGATGTAGTGGTGGCCCCAAGCCCCCTGAATATCGAAGTGTTCAAGTTGCGTCGTAGACGGCAACACGATGTCGGCATACCGAGCCGTGTCATTTAGGAAGTGTTCCAACACGACCGTGAAAAGGTTTTCGCGACGCAGCCCCTCCCGCACCAGCTCAACATTCGGTTGCACTACTGCCGGATTGGTGCCCCAGATCATGAGTCCCATGATCGGGGGTTCCAGCGATCGATCTGTGAGACTTTGCCCCAGTCGAACCATATCAAGGCTTCGGGGCTGCCCGGTCATGAGGTCAGGGCGTGCCGCCTGAAGATCATAGAAGACGGGATAGGCCTCAATGAAAAGGCCGCCACCCGAAAAGCGCCAATGGCCTCCCAATATTGCCAATGCCGAGACGCTCCGCACGAAAACCTCCCCGTTGACGCTTTGCTGTGGCGCGATCCCAGTCCGAATCACGGCTGGCTTTTTCACACCGAACTCCTTCGCCAACCGTTCAACGACATCGGCATCTATGCCGCAAACGGTAGACACCCGTTCAGGCGTCCACTCCGAGACCTGCTGAACAAACTCGTCCAGATCGCTCGAGACCTCACGGGCGAATTCAAGATCCGCCAAGCCTTCCCGCAGCATGACATGCGCCATGCCCGCCGCGAGAACCGTGTCAGTGCCTGGTCGGATTGGGATATGCTCATCGCAAGCCCTGGCAGTACGCGTGCGTCGAGGATCGATAGAGACCAGTCGAGCCCCGTTGAGCCTGCGTGCTTCCTTCATGAAATGGAAGTGATGATGGCACGTACTGAGATCGTTGGATCCCCACAGGATGATCAAGCGGCTGTGCACCATTTCTTCGGGGTCAAAGCCGCGCGGATGACCTTCGGCGTCCAAGATGTTACTTGCCGCACCACAGATGCTCCCATGAAACTGAGATGCTCCGAGTGCGTGGAAGAGCCTCATGAGAGCCCGCCGCTGGACTGCACCCATTGAGCCCAGATAGTTGTGCGGTAGCAACGCCTCTGGGCCGTACTCCTCAATGATCGCGGAGAAGCGGGTTGCGATGCCGTCTATCGCTTCGTCCCAGGTGATTCTCTCGAACTTTCCTTCTCCCTTCGGGCCAGCACGCCTTAGCGGGTGGAGCAGCCTATCGGCTGAATACGTGCGCTCTTGATAGTCATTGACCTTGGCGCAAAGCGTTCCGCGGGTGAATGGATGCTCCCGTGAGCCTTGGACACTTATCACTCGACCGTCCTTAACCGTAGCTACCCACGCACACGTATCTTGACAGTCAAGCGGGCAGCAGCCCTTAATCTGGGTAGCCGGGGACATCGTCATCACCTCCAGCAATTCCAGAAACCAAGATATACACAGAGCCGGCTAACATTAACGATTTTATGCGTAGTTGAGCCCAGCCCATACCACTGGATTTCGGACGAACTCAATAACCTGCCTTTATCGAAAAAACTTGAATACGTGCAGGCTCAATTACGCATAAAATTTTGTTGGACGAAGCCCCCTCGCCGGTCCAATTTTATGCACAAAGAACTTCTTTTTCTTTTTCAACTTCTTGGGCTTAATCCATTCCATCTCATCTTCGGAGAGGCCGCCGCCGGGCACCACACAGTGGAGATAACGATAGTCGATCATAGCATAACCCCAGGTGTGCAAAATAGCCATAAAACCAATGTCGCTAGTCGTCCTGGAGCTGCTTGGGGTTTCGTTCACCTCTTCAGATATTTGCGGGCAATCTCTTCGCCTTCTTTCCCAGCGAAGTCGTCTTTGCTCCAAAGGCTTGGACTTTTCGTCCTAAGTGAAGAGTACCCTCCAGGGAAAGCGTTTCTTGCTCTTATCTGTGTTCAATCCGTGCTCAACCTGTGGCTACATCGGTTCTGAACTTGACGGATTCGGATCGGTGTTCAATACTTGCCCACTCGGAGAGAAGTGGTGAAACGCGTTGGAATCATCGGGCTCGGCGATATGGGAATCGCCATGGCCAGGAACATCCTGAAGAGCGGCTTCGAGCTGACCGGGTTCGATCTCCGCGAAGAACGCCTTGGGCTGCTGGAAGAGGCCGGCGGAAAGCGCGCCGCAAGTCCGGCCGAGGTCGGTTCGAGCTGCGACGCCGTGTGCATCATGGTGCTGCATGGCCACCAGGTAGACTCCGTCGTCAACGGTGACGATGGTCTGCTGACGACGATGGTTCCCGGTTCGACAGTGATCGTCTCGGCGACCATCCACGCCTCGGAAATTCGCGCCGTGGCGAAGTCCGTCGCCCAGAAGGGCGTCGAGATGATCGACACCCCGGTAAGCGGAGGCAAGGCCGCCGCCGAGGCGGGAACTCTGACGATGATGGCGGCGGCCAGGAAGGACGTCTTCGAGAATCACCTCGACGTCTTGAATGCCGTGGGCGAAAAGATCTTCCATGTCGGCGAAGAGATCGGCATGGGGCAGAGCGTCAAGGCTTCGCTCCAGGCGCTGATCGGCTCGACCTTCACGGCCATCTTCGAGTCGCTCGTTCTGGGCGTCAAGGCTGGCGTGAAGGGCAAGGTGCTGTACGACGTCTTCACGTCCAGCGTTGTGCGGAGCCCGCTTCTCGAGAACTGCGCAAAGCTGATCATGGATCGTGCCTTCAAGGACACCGGAAGCCAGATCACGACGATGTACAAGGACCTTGGCATCAGCATGAACATGGCCCGCGAAAACGGCGTGGCAATGTTCACGACGGCCGCGGCGCACGAGCTCTTTCAATCAGGGATCTCGCTGTTTCCCGACGAGGACAACTGGTCCATCGTGAAATTGCTCGAGCAGATCGCGGGCACCGAGGTGACCTGGTAAACCAAGCTATCCAGAAAAAAGCGAGACATGGCGAAACTTGGAGTGATCACGGACGGAATCAGCCCGGACTTCGAGCATGCGCTCGAGGTCATGAAGGAGGCGGAGCTGGAGTATGCGGGACTCCAGTTCCTGTGGGATAAGGAGGTCGGAGATCTCGATGATGCCGAGATGGCGCGAGCCCACACTCTGGTCGAATCGTACGGTGTCCAGGTCTCCTGTATCTCGAGGCACAACTTCGCGGGCATGCTGGTCGGGGAGACGGAAGTCGGGGACGCCAAGCACGCGAAGCACATGGACAGGCTCAGGCGCTGCATCGAGATGGCGAAGGCGTTCGGTGCGCCCCTCGTGAGGATCATGAGCTTCCGCAGGGAGATGATCCTCTTCGGTCGGAAAGGCGCCGATCACTGGATCGTCAGCAAGGGAGCCTGGGACAAGCTCCTCAAATTGCTCGAGCCTCCCGTCCAGCTCGCCGAGGACGAGGACGTCATGCTCGTCCTCGAGACGGGCAACAACGCGATGATCCCGTCTGGATATCTGGGCCGGAAGCTGATCGACAATCTGGGGAGCTCTCACCTGAAGATCCTATGGGATCCCTGCAACAGTCTTTACGCCAACGAGCCCACCTATCCGGACGGATACAAGGCGCTCGGCGTGGAGGGGCTGGAACACATCCACATCAAGGATGCGAGAGTCGACATGCTGAAGGCCACGGTCGAGTTTTGCGAGCTCGGCGCGGGAGACATGGCCCCTTACCTGGAGCCGCTGGCCGCCGACCTCAAGAAGGATGGCTACCAAGGCGTCATCTCATTGGAGAGCGTGTACCGTCCGGACGGTGGCGACTTCGAAGATGGGTTCAGGGCCTCGGTGGGGGAGTTCAAGCGGCTGTTCGGATAGTCAGGCGGTGAGCATCAGATGCCTCGACGACACTCCGCTCCCGGTTTGATCCTCGCGTTCTGCCTTGCGGGGATCCTGGTCGTGTCCTGTACGGATCCTGACCAGGGCTCCGTCTTTCGATACGCAAACGAGCAACCCGAGGGGGCCCTTCGCAGCCAATCGATGCTCTTCATGAAAAAGGAGCTCGAAGAGCGAACCGGTGGACGGATCCGGGTCGAGCTCTACTTCGGAGGCGTCCTGGGCAGCGAGCGCGAGCTCATGGATTTCGTCGCAACCGGCGTCCTGCAGGGGACGCGCGGAGGCTTCTTCGCGGACGCCAACCCGGAGTTCGTTCTCTTCACTCTTCCCTTCCTGGTGGACGACTGGGACCAAGCGCTCCGCCTTGTGAGCAGCGACTTCACACGCGCCGTCAACGCGCAGGCGAGAGAGAATGGTTTCCACGTGCCGGCCACGGGAATCTCTCAGGGATTCCGGGCCCACACGAACCACGTTCGGCCCATACGCCACCCGGATGACCTCAAGGGCCTCAAGATGCGGGTGCCGATGCAGGAGGCCTACGTCCAGACGGCGCTGGCTTTCGGCGCCAACCCGCAGGAGATCCCCACCGTCGAGGTGTACCAGGCGCTTCAGACCGGAGTCGTCGATGGACAGGACAACGCGCCTTCCAACATCTGGGACTTCAAGATCCACGAGGTCTCGAAGTACCTGACGATCACCAACTACGCGACGGGACCCGATCCGTTGATCGTTAACCTGGCCTGGTACAAGAGCCTGCCCGCTGACCTGCAGCAAATTTTCGACGAGGTGGCGAGAGAAACCATCGCACTGAGCGATCGGCTCAACCGCGAGAAGGAGCAGGAGTACATCGCCCTCCTGTCGGAGCAGCTCGAGACCAACTACGTGACCGGAGAGGACCTCGAGCCGTTTCGCGAGGCCGTCCGCCCTGTCTATCGGCATTTTGTCGAGAAGGGTGATTTTTCCACAGAGGACATCGAGCGCGCCCGGAGAGCAGCTCGAGGTCACGAGGAATGAAGAAGCTCGAGGCAAACCTGAATCACGTTCTCGAAGGAATCACCACGCTGTGCTTCCTGGCGATCCTCGTGATTGTGATCGCCCTGGTCGTCCTCCGGTACGCGTTCAACTCCTCGATCACGGGCGCCAACGAACTCATCACGGTCCTCTTTGTCTACTCGACCGCGATCGGCGCAGCGGTGGCCCTGGGCAAGCGGGAGCACATCACCATCTCCGCCGCCGCCGAACGCCTGCCCCGAGGCCTCCGCAGGGTGATCGACGCGCTGGGGCTCCTGCTCGTGGCCGCTCTCAATGGAGCTCTCGTCTGTTACAGCATCGTCTGGATCCGAACGACGGGTGACTTCCTGATGCCGAGCACTCAGCTGCCCCGCATGGCCGCACAGCTCAGCATCCCTCTCGGAAGCGGACTCGCGGTCCTCTACTGCCTGCTCCGACTCGCCTGCGCCGTGATCGGAGAGGAACAGCTCGGGGAGTCCTGGACACCAGAGGGGGAGAGCAAGAAAGGGTCCGGCCCTCCATGATCCTCCTTCTCGCCAGTCTGGGCCTCTTCCTTCTTCTCGGAATCCCCGTCGCGTATTCCCTCGCCCTGTCGTCCCTGACGTACTTCGTGTTCATCCATCCGGAGTTCACCGTTGTTCTACCTCAGCGCCTCTTCGCCGGAATGAACTCTTACGCGCTGATTGCCCTGCCGCTCTTTATCCTCATGGGTCAGATCATGAACGCCAGCGGCATCACCGAACGCCTCATCAGCTTCTGCCTGATCTTCGTGGGACGGCTCCGTGGTGGACTCGGACTCGTGAACGTTGCCGCCAGTATGCTCTTCGGCGGCATCTCCGGATCTTCGGCGTCCGATACGGCCTCCATCGGCTCGATCCTCATCCCCGAGATGACGAGACGAGGCTACCCGAAGGACTCCGCGGCGGGCATCACGGTGGCCTCGTCCACCATGGGGATGATCATCCCTCCGAGCATCCCTATGGTCATCTACGCCGTGGCGGCGCAGGAGTCCGTCGGGCGGCTCTTCCTGGGAGGTCTGGTACCGGGAGTGCTGGTCGCCGTTTTCCAGCTCTGCTTCACCTACTGGCTGGCCTGTCGCCGAGGATACCCGAACGAGACCGTGCGTTATTCAGCGCGTCGGGTCGTGGCGGAGACCCTGCGCGCCTCCTACGTGCTGATCATGCCGGTCTTTGTCGTCGGCACCGTGGTGTTCGGCATCGCGACCGCGACGGAATCCGCGGGACTGGGAGTTCTGTACGCCGTGTGCGTCGGATTCCTGCTGACCCGCCTCCTGAAGCCCGCGGGTTTCTACCGGGCTCTGAGGTCGTCGATCCAGACGAGCGCGAAGATCATGATAATCATCGCCACCTCGCAGGTGTTCATCTGGGTGCTGGCTCTGGAGCGCGTTCCCGAGACGGTCGCGGGCGTTGTAGTCAGCCTGGGTCTTCCGCCCGTCGTGATGTTGCTCCTCATCTCCCTCATCGTCCTGATCGCCGGCACGTTCATCGACGTGAGCCCCGCGATCCTGCTTCTCACGCCGGTCTTCCTGCCAACCGTCATCCAGGCGGAGGTTTCCCCCGTTCTCTTCGGTGTCATCCTTGTCTGCGGGCTGGCCGTGGGCGCCTGCACACCGCCGGTGGGAAACTGTCTCAACGTGTGCTCGTTCGTCTCGGGCCTTCGCATCGGCACGATCTTCCAGGCAGCCGTGCCGTTCCTCGCGGCGAACGTGATCGTGCTGATCCTGATCACGCTGTTTCCCAAGCTGGTGCTGTGGATTCCGCGCGTGTTGATGGATTGAACTGTCCCGGTCAAAAACCCTGTAGCGCCGTTGAGAACTGAAGCTATGGCAACAAACGGCTGCTCCCAAACTCCTGCTACAATCTGAAGCTCAATCTTCCAAGACACGCCCCAGAATCCGTCGCCGAGATAGGATCTTCCAGGTCTGGCTGTCCCGACTGTGCAGTGCCTGGCCCGCCCATCTCGTCATCGTCCAGCCCAAAACCGTCGTCCGATGGCATCGGCAGGGTTTCAAGCTGTAGTGGCGGTGGAAGTCCAAAACCAGAAAGCCTGGTCGACCGAAGATCGATCTACAGGTTCGTCAACTCATCCGACGGATGTCACGTGAAAACCCGACTTGGGGCCGTCGTAGAATCCGCTCTGAGTTACACTTTATCGGCTACGAGGTCGCGGAACTGACCGTTGCCAAGTACATGGACCGCAGTGCCGAGCTTCGGGCACGCCAATCCATACATCACCTTCAAGGTTTACGCCCACTGGATACCGAACGAAAGTCAGCGCCAGGCCGTGAATCGCTTGCCTTCGCTAAGGAATGGTGAGACGGTTCGAGAAATTGGCCGATCTAAATCCAAAACGGGATAAAATTTTTTAACCCCTGATCCGCAACCTGGGCGCAACCGGACAGAGCAGTTCATGGTTGCGTCTTTTTTTTCAACGACTTAGAGAAAAGACCTTCAAACTGGAAATCATGCGATCAAACACCCTGCTCAATTCTTCATACTCACTGGCGGGTGCTATCAGAAGCAAATATATCGCATGCCCATCTGGGAGGAGCCGGGTTAACAGCGTGACCTGCTCCTCCTGCCGAGTAACCGAAGATTCTCCGGAGAGAACCACAGATAGAGCACGCTCACCATCAATAAATCGCTTCCGATCCGAGTTGGAAACAGGCCTCAGGTAAGAATTCGCTTGGAGGATCTGATTGACGATATCATTGCTGGCTCGCTCCAGGGCCGTGCGTCCTGGGAAGGGTCCCCTACTCTTACCGTGCCGCTCACGCGCTGCGTCCTCAGAACGATCATAGTGGTTGACGATTACCCCATAGATAACGCTCTCTTCGCCTTTCCCAAGATCAACGACCCCGCCTCGGGGCACGATGGTCACTGCGCTGCCACGGGCCGCTTCGAAGGGAAGCCAGTTCTCCGGATAGCGTATCCGGAAAAGGCCGTCACTCTGTTTAAAGGTCTTCAAGCGCGAAGATGGAGGCTCGATGCCCAGATTTACACCTCGCCCGCGGCTCCCTCTTTGAGATCCTTGGCGGGGGGACTGTGCCTGAGCCAGCTGCTTCATGGAAGGGGCAGCCGGCATCCTTCGCAAATCGGACTTCACCTTTTCAAAACCACCCACCGAAGGTACCTGACGGACCGGTCCAAGTAGTCGCGCTTCTTCTTGGACCCGCCGGGACCGGTCCGCGGGGGGCGGATGACTGCTGAAAAACTGCTCCAATTTGCTGGGATCCCGGTCAGAGTGTTCGGCTAGAATTTCAAAAAATTTAGCCATTGCCATAGGGTCATAGCCTGCCTTCACCAGCATCTGGGCACCGACGATGTCTGCCTGTTTTTCCGCGCTGCGGCTGAATTTGAGAAAAACCGCATTCAGGCCAAAACCGCCCACGGTGTCGATGATATCGCGGGTCGCGCCTCCTCCACCCAGCAATGCGCCCAAGACCCCCAGCCCTGCTTGAGTCAAATAGGCCTTCGAAACCTGGTTAGTACCGTGCCGGAGAGCGACATGGGCCATCTCATGAGCCATCACGCCCGCCAGTTGCGCTTCATTTTCGGCTGCTTCGATGAGCCCCCGATTGATGTACATGAAACCGCCGGGCAAGGCAAAGGCATTAATGTCAGAAATATTAAGGACCTTGAACTGATATGGGAAGTCCGGGCCGGGCGCAACGGCAGCCAGCCTCCGGCCGATATCGCTGATGTACCGTTTAGTGCGGCGGTTCTTTAGTATTGGCAACTGACGCTCCACTTGTACTGCGGACTCACGCCCGATTTCCACATCCTGTTCCACGGAGAAAAGATTGAATCCCGGTTTCACCTTGGTCTGCGCAGATAACAAGAGAGGAGCGGCATACACCCCTAAAAGGAAAATGAGGCCTGCTAAAATATTGGATCGCTTCTTTGCTCTCATCCTAGATATGCTTCCTCTTTCTCGATGTCTTAATCCTAGCAAAGTTTCATCCACATCAAGACGCTCACGTGTCACCCCGCAGGGAAGGATAGCTAGACCTCGTCTATATCGACCACCGGCCAGTCACTGTAACATCCAAGAAGTGTGGCAGTGTTGAGCGACCGCTTCAAGAACCGCCTGCGCGTGACTTTCCCCGTTTTCACCTCACCCCATACGATATTCGCTGCCACCAGATCAAATATTAGCAATTGAGGCTGAGACATTTTTTGGATTTGCCGGCTTACAGGGGTCAAAAACCGAGTTCGACAGTAGTGTTCGCTCAGACAATCCACTGGCCCAATTTGCTTCCAACTGGTATTCGGAACTCAGTGCCGGCAAGAAAGTCATCCGCCTCGATCTCAAGAGTGATGAGGGCCGGCAACGTCTGAATGAATATCTTCAAAGAGCCGACCTGTTCTTGACTGCAATGCGTCCAGGGGCCTTAAGACGCCTCAACCTCCATTGGGACTCCTTGCGTTCTCGTTATCCCCGTTTGTGCCATGTGGCAATCATCGGTTACCCGAGTCCTCAGCAGGAACGAAGCGGGCATGACTTGACTTATCAAGCCGTTTCCGGATTGCTTGATCCGCCCCGCATGCCCCGTACTTTACTGGCTGACCTGGTGGGTGCAGAGCGAGCGGTCAGTGCCGCCTTAGCCTTACTTTTCCACCGTGAACGAACGGAGAAGGGATGTGTTCAGTGGGTCTCCCTGCAAGAGTCTGCCGCTGCTCTTGGCAAACCGATTCGTCATGGGCTCACTTCTTTGCAGGGTGCCTTGGGGGGAGGCTCCGCCCGATACTCCCTCTATGCAACCCAGGACGGATGGGCCGCCCTGGCTGCGCTCGAAGAACGCCTTTGGCAGCACTTTCTTCAGACCATTGACCGGCCTGATCTGCTGAACAAATCCAACAAAAAGGTGAGAGCTGAGCTGGAAAAGTTGTTCCGACAGAGGCCTACACGGTATTGGGCAGACTTGGCCCGCCGGTTGAACCTGCCTCTCGAGGCCGTAGTGCAGCCGGAGGGGGGCAGAGCGTGAAAATCCAAATTCTGTGACCAGAATTTGGATTTTCACGCTCTGACCCCCTTCAGGCCCTTTGCGATTTAGGGCAATCCGCTTTACAATATGACTCAGCAATTCAATCCGTAGACTTTTGCTGCACGGCCTGGCTGATTGGGCAGCGGTGCTGAGGCTGCCAAGGTAAAGAAAATGCCGTCAACGGGGGACACTTTTAATCATTACGAGATTCTCCGGCCTCTCGGAAAGGGAGGTATGGGTGAAGTCTTTTTGGCCCAGGACACCGTGCTGGAACGTAAAGTTGCCCTCAAATTCTTGCCGGAGGCGATGCAGCAGGACCCCATTGCCCGAAAGCGCTTCTTGCGTGAAGCCAAAGCTGCTGCTGCTTTAGATCATCCTTTTATCTGCAAGATCTATGAGACCGGCGAAGCCGAAGGCACGGTCTTTATCGCGATGGAGTACGTAGAGGGCGAGACGCTCAAGGAAAGGTCAGAGAAAGGCCCTTTATCCTTGAATGAAGGTCTGCAAACCACCATAGAGATTGCTGAAGCTCTTGAGGTAGCTCATAAGAGCGGCATTGTGCATCGAGATTTAAAACCTTCCAATATCATGCTGACTCCCCAGGGTCATGCAAAGGTCATGGATTTTGGTTTGGCCAAGCGAGTTCCCCCACCTGAAGGTCTGGATAGCAGTGCAGAAACATTTACATCCAGTCCGACCGAGGCTGGTACCGTTCTGGGTACGTTGCCCTATATGTCCCCTGAGCAGGCCCGGGGTGAGCCGGTTGACTTGAGGAGCGATATTTTCTCCTTTGGTGTGCTTTTGCAGGAAATACTATCGGGCGAGCACCCCTTCATGCGGGGGAGCGGCGCCGAGACCTTGAGTGCTATCCTCCGGGACGCGCCGCCTCCATTATATATGGAGGCGACGAAAACGCCTGCAGAGCTTGAGCGAATCCTGCAAAAAGCCCTGGCCAAGGATCCCGCTGAGCGATACCAAAGCACTAAGGATCTGGCCAGCGATCTGCGGCATCTGAGAGAGGCGACGGCGAAGAGGGTGTGGCCGCCGATCAGATGGCCGCTGATCGCTGCCGGCCTGGCACTCGTGGCTGCTCTTCTGGTCGGAACCTGGTGGTTCGCGCAGCGAAGTCCGACACCTGCTGCAACACAAGAACTTGTCTCAGTCCTCATTGCCGACTTCGAGAACCACACGGGCGATCCGGTGTTCGACGGTGCTCTAGAACAAACCCTGGCCATCGGCTTAGAGGGCGCCCCATTCATCACAACATACAATCGCGGCAAGGCCCGCAGAATTGGGCGCCAATTGCAGGAGGGCGCAATCACCCTCGATGAAACTCTGGCACGGCTGGTTGCGCAGCGAGAGGGCATCAATGTGATCGTAAGTGGTTTCATCCTCCTGCGGGATGAGGACTACAACCTATCGGCTAAAGCCATCGATGCCATTACCGGAAAACCAATTGTGAGTGGAGAGAGCACTGCCTCAAGCAAGGATCGCGTCTTGGCAGCGGTCGGAAAGCTTGCCGCGCGTACTCGAAACGCCCTCGGTGATACCACTCCCGAATCGGTCCAGCTGGCCGCTGCGGAAACCTTCACTGCCGCGTCCCTCGAAGCGGCTCACAACTACGCCCTGGCACAGGACCTTCAAGGGGAGGGAAAGTTTCAAGAAGCAATTCCTGATTATTTGCGCGCTGTTGAACTCGATCCGAGTATGGGCCGAGCCTACGCAGGCCTAGCAGTCATGTACAGAAACCTAGGACAGCGTGAAGAGGCAGAAAAGTATTACCAGAAGGCCATGGCCCTGATCGACCGGATGACGAATCGCGAGAAGTACCGCACTCGCGGCGGCTATTACGTAACAAAACGTAACTATCAGCAAGCAATCGAAGAGTTTAGCTCACTGGTGGAACAATATCCGGCAGATTTCGTGGGCCGTGCTAATCTGGCGCTGGCCTACTTTTTCGGACGTAACATGGCGCGAGCGCTTGAGGAAGGGCGTCGCGCCGTCGACATGTACCCAACAGTTGGCTTCCGAGCCAACCTGGCGTTGTACGCCATGTACGCCGGCGATTTTGAAAAGGCAGTGAAGGAGGCAAGCGCAGCTCTGGAGCGGAGTTCCTACTATGAACCGGCCCATATCTGCAAGGCCCTGTCGAAACTCGGGCAGAGCCAACCGCAAGAGGCAGTCGAGATCTACCAAAGCCTGGCAACCGTTAGCGCGCAGGGTGCTTCCTTTGCTGCCAGCGGTCTTGCTGATCTGGCTTTGTATGAAGGTCGTCTGTCCGACGCTATTACCATTCTTGAAAAGGGCATCGCTGCGGATCTGGCCAAGAACAACGCTGCCGCTGCGGCCAGAAAATCGGCGACTCTTAGCTCTGCCTATCTTGCCGCTGGACAGACTGGACCGGCGCTGGAGGCGGCCGATCAGGCGGTGACGGAAAGCAAGGAGGAACGCGTGCTCTTGGAGGGGGCTCGCGTTTACCTGAAAGCAGGCCGGGAGGTGAAAGCACTCCAACTCGCCTCTAAGCTGGGCGTGCGTCTTGAGCCCGAGCCACAGGTCTATGCCAAGCTTATTGAAGGCGAGGTGCAACTGAACCGCGGCAGTCTGCAGGAAACTATCACACTCTTCCGGAAAGCTCAGGACCTACTCGATACCTGGCTCGGACGCTTTGACCTTGGCCGCGCATACGTCGAAGCCGGGGCATTCACTGAAGCCTACTCGCAGTTTGAGGCATGCTTAAAGCGACGGGGGGAGGCGACGGCCGTGTTCCTGGATGATCTCCCGACGTTTCATTACTTCCCCCCGATCTACTATTACTTGGGACGCGCCCAGGAGGGATTGAAAAGCCCGGCCGCAGCAGAATCATACCGCACCTTTCTGGCCATCAAAGAAAAAGGCGATGAGGATCCGCTGATTGCGGATGCCCGCCGACGGTTGGGCTCACTCTAAACGCTACCGTCCGTGGTTTCGGCAATGCTCCCTCGGCTGTCATTGCGAAACTTCAAAGTTATCAATGACAAAGACGAAAGTAGAAGGCTCATCGAAATCCATGATGGCATAGGCCACCGGCCCGCTGGAAGTTACAGCCAACGTTGTTCTCGCCCTGGGATCGCCCGGGAAACCGCATGTCCCGTCAGGCGGCGACGCCAAAGCCGTGACAGAGTCAACGAGAGTTCCAGAGCAGTCGAACAGCCTCAGGCGAATAGTTTTACCAGCCAGAATCTGAAATTCGACCGAGACGGTGACTCCAGGGAGAAGCGTAGCGGGAAACGTAGCACGTATAGGGAAACCGCTCAGGCCTATACTGCCACCCGGTGCAAATAACTGCCGCCCTGTCCCTAATTTCTGGTTGCTATCAGCGGGCTCCACACAGGCACTGGTGACGTTATTCTTGACCAGCCCCACAACTTCATCACCGACTCCCGCTGGCTCAGCAGTGAAAATTATCCCTGAGGCCACATAGGGGTCAATGATTTGCCGGTCCCCGGCCAGGGGGGGAGTCTCAAAATCAACCCTGCAGTCCGGACCCCAACCCAGGGCAACAACCCGCACACGAGCATCCGGGTCGAAGGGAACCACTACCAATGGGCCGATGATTGTTGCGGCTCCAGTGGCCGGATTAATCGTGATCAGTCTTCGCCCGACTCCCGAGATAAACGCCGAGGCAAAGAAGGTTCCATCGCCAGTGATTGCCAGATCCGACCCTGTCATATTAACCCCGAGCAGTCCAACCAGAGTCGCAGCACCAGTCTGCGTATCGACGGTGTAGAGACTGTCCGTGGTGCTCTCGATAAGATAAAGCGTCCCGTCGGGGGCAAAATCCATCCCAGAACCTGTAACGTCAAACCCGACTCCACCGATTAACGTGGCCGCTCCAGTGAGTCGGTTCACTTCAAACAGTGCATCCTGGCCATTGTTTAATAGAAAAAGTCTCCCATCCTCAGAAAAAGCCAACCCCTGGCCCGCACCCACCGGTCCCAGCGGGCCAATCGCCGTTGCCTCGCCGGTATCAATGTCGTATGTCCTAAGCTCACCGTCAAATGCCCCAAAGAGAAGCCGCTCGCAAGGGGGGAAGTCTAATCCTGGAGCACGGCCGCGAACTGTAGGGCCAATAATCGAGACCGCACCCGTTGCTGAATCGACTTTTGCTAGGAACTCATCTGAAGGGCCAGCTACCCCGAAATGCACAAAAGCGAAAAGGTCCGCGCCGACGACACGAATCGTCAGCTCTTGCGTATCAGTTTGTGACGGTGAGCCGGAGTCTGTTACTTCCACAGTGAAGGTAAATGTCCCGGTGACTGTGGGGGTTCCGTCGATTTCTCCAGTGTTGGGATCGAGGGTCAGGAACGAAGGCAAAGAACCCGCTGTAATGCTCCATGTAAGGGTCCCGGTGCCACCGAAGGCCTGCAATGTCTGGCTGTAAGTCAGTCCGTTTACCGCGTCGTCGAGCGAAGTGGTGGTTATGAACAGCGCGACCAGGGCCACTGGAGGTTCGTTCACTCCCAGTTCAGCATCCTCTGTATTGACCGCCTCGGCCACTACTGTGCCGACAACGTTTTCCGGGTCATTCGGGTCAAAAGTTATGCCGTCATTTTTATCGGGATCCAGGATCCGCAGCGTGATTCGAGCTTCATCCCCGGCTTCCAGGGAAAAGCTGGCGATTATATCCAAGTTGAACAGGGCCGGGTTGAAGAGGGCCGGGTTGAACAAGGCCGGGTCAAGCAGCTCTGTGTTGACTATATTCGCCAACAGCTCTTGGTGGACCTGCTCTTCAAGGTCACACCCGATTGCACCCGGCGTGTTGTAGAGTCGGTAGACCATGAGCTGGAACTGGATGCCACCCTGCGGTACCGCGGCCGAGAGGGGTGTGAAGGTGTAACCAGAAGCGGTATTGCCGTCGTTTCGTACACTCCACGTGATGTCTGTGATGTCTGTTATGGATACGTTGAACAGCGCCGGGTTGAACAGCGCCGGATTGGTCACCGTGCGGTTAAACAGAGCCGGATTGTGTGTTTCGGCATCCAGCAGATCCACGTCCAGCGGGGCCGGATTGGTTGGGTCAGAATTTAGGACGACTGAGGCTTGAAGACCGCCAAGCACAGGGTCGCCATTTTCGTCAATTTCGGCCACATCGACTGTGACTCGGGTGAATGCGCCGGCCGGCGCGCATAGAACGCATGTTAGTTTGACAAAAACGGTGTGCGCGATAGTGGATAGAGGAGGAACTTCAACATCCGCCTGCATTAGCGGAAAGGGAAGGCTTTCATCCTCCAGAGGAAACTGAATAAATGATGCTTCCACGTCATCCGGAGCGACAATGGTCAGGCGAAACCTCTTCGGCTGGATCGTGGTGTTTTGAACAAGCACCACGAATGTGCGCTGGATTGGCTGACCCCCACTATCCAGAAGTGGCTTGGAATTTCCCGGCGAGCCCACGGCCAAGCCCAGGTCGATGCGCGAGGTATAAATGTTTTGATTCCGCATTCCTGTTCGGGTTGCATCTGTGCACCCAGGGACAATCTGGTTGAGATCGAACAAGCTCGGCCCCTCTTGCCCGGAGTTGGGTGGGACGTAGTTGGTCCAGTCCCCATCGGGAGGGGGTACGACGTCGCGATTATCGGCCCATACCGCATGAAAGACGACCGAATCACCCGGCTCGGTGTTGTATCTCCAATTGCCATCACCCTCCCGGATAAAGGTCGGCCCCGCCGTGATGTCAACGTAGTCGCCCATGAATGGCTTCGTCCCCAGGGCGAATAGCGGAAGATTGGGTGCATTAAACGCGACCTGCAGGATCGCCTGCTCGAGCTCAGGGTCGGAAGGAGCGCCCGGAACAGGGTTCACAAGATCATTAATGTTCACGATGATGAAGGGATAGTTCGACACTTTTACTGAGGGTGTGGTGAAAAGAGGGTTGTCATCCGGATCCCCCAGTGCTACCCGCACGTCAAACGTATGCGGGGGAAAAGTTAGCACAGGAGGAACAGTTGGAAGCGGAAGAAGATCAAGTATCGGAAGTGGGAACCCGAAGAAGCTAAAAAGCGACTCAAAGTCAAGTAGAAGGTCAGATGCATCGGAGGCTGGATCAACAAATTGGACCAAGTCTTCACGCAAGTCGTAAAAGAGCAAGATCAACTTGCCGGCAGCAAAGGTTAACGAGGGCATGATCTGGTGCTGAGCCGTACCCTCTACAGGAGGATCCTCTACGGGAGTGGGGACCGACCATGTGAAACCGTCCTGAGACGTGGAGATCACGATCCGAGTGACTCTGTCCTCTCGGCGCTCCGACCAGGCCAGGTAGATACGCTCCATGTTGTCTACAGCAATGCTGGGAAATGCATTCGTTCGAAAGCCAAGGATTTGATCCAATGGAGGTTCTTGGATCGGAAATGTAGGCTGATCGAAGGAGGAAATCTGGGCGACTTCGATGGCTTTGGTGAACGTCTGGCCGAAGTCTTGCGACTTGGCGATTAAGATTGCGTCAGGGTCGATGATTGTTGTACTTCCCTTTCCTTTCGAGGTCCTCCTAAACTGCCGCCAGGCAACGTAAATGGCGCCCGTGTTCGGGTCGATGCCGATCGTGGTCCCCTGGTTCACCTGGAAGCCTTCACTGATCTTAATCGGCTTGTCCCAGGTCGCGCCGCAGTTCGTGGACCTTGCGAACTTAACCTTGTTGCGGGCATTTTTCGCAATCTTGCCCACGAAGGTGGCGTAAGCGAGGTAAACGTTGCCGCACGGGACTGTCTGGTTAATTTTTGGACCGTCAGGGGCATCCTCGGGAACAGTGATAGTCGTCGTGACAGCGCCTGCTCGCGGGATGTCGACCGCAAGCCACGGCTTATCAATGAACTGTCCTGCGTTCCCTTGATCAACTACGGTCGTATCAATGAATTTGATTGGGTCGAGGTTCTTTTCGACATCGAAAAATGCGCCTGCTTTATTGTTGAGGTCGATGAACCTGGCGACGAACACCACGCCAGCTTCCCTTTCCGCTCGGTTAAAGGCGATGCCGCTATAATAGAAAAGGCCATTCGTACCCGTGCGAACCACGGGATCCGCTGCTGCCTCGAATCCCTTGAGGGGCGAGTTCACCCCTTGCACAGATTGATCTTGCAGAAAGCCGGGGAGGAGCGTGCTTTGCCAGCTGTGCCCGCCGTCGAACGATTTGAACACTCCAAGCCAGGCATCTCCGGTCACCTTACCTTCAGGAAGCCCGGGAAGGTCTACGGTGCGGTAATCGTTGGCGCCTGCCAGGAGATGCAAGGGATTGCGGGTCGACACGGCAACGGATGGCTCGTTTTGTCGCTGAAGAAACGGATCGCCTCCCGGAAACGTTGTACCGGAGACCATGTTGACGTTGGGACCGGGGATGAGCTCATCCCCATTTTGAGCGGTCGCCGTAGCTAGCGGCATGACCGCACACGCCACCAAAACCAGCCGAGGGAACCAGGAACGGACTTTCATGCCATCCTCCCCAGGGGAACGACGTAGAGTCGAAAATTTTGGGCATTAAGCTGCTAATTGAACTGATTTTGTGTAGTAATTAATAATAATTACTGCTTTTGCCCTTTCCCCCTGAGGCGCGAAGGCGACCCCTGGAAAACCCTTGTGTGGCGGGGATTCTATAGGGGAGCGGAAAACGTGTCAAGTGTGTAATGCATAAGTATTGCATAAGTAGTATGTTTTGCGACTAATTCCGACTAGCTTCTTACGCGAGGTAACAGGCCAGGCTGGGTCAGAGAGCTGCCCTATTGATCGTCTGAACCTTCGCCCTTGGTTGGGCCGCTGACGCTACAGGCGCTGCCTTCCGAGTCAACAAACTCGGCCAGCATGACCCCGAATTCTTGGCGGGGGGGCGACGTAAACTTGACGCCTTTGGAAGTCATTTCGTTATAAAAGGTCTCGATATCCGTCACTGCAAAGCCCACCCGCACGGTGCCCGGTGGGTTCTCAGCAGAAGCAGAGTGCAGCGCAAGCGTGGTTTCTCCTGTGGAAAACTCGCTCCAGTCGGGTGATTCGAACTTAAGAGGAAGCCCCAAGGTATCTCGGT
>JALLOM010000120.1 GCA_027717865.1 Acidobacteria bacterium AH-259-O06
ACCCGCCCACCCAAGGGGATTCTGCTGCACGGACCACCCGGCACGGGGAAAACGTTGATAGCCAAAGCCGGTGGCCAACGAGAGTGGTGTGAACTTCATCTCGGTCAAGGGGCCGGCCCTCATGAGCAAATTCTTGGGGGAAAGTGAAAAAGGGATCCGGGATATTTTCAAAAAGGCAAAACAGGCTTCGCCCACAATTCTGTTTTTCGACGAGATTGACGCGGTCGTTCCTATTCGCGGGCTGGGCGGTGGCGATTCCACCCGCACAACTGAGCGGGTGATCAGCCAGTTTTTGATAGAGTTGGACGGGATCGAGGAGTTAAAAGGTGTGGTGGTTCTGGGGGCAACGAATCGCCTCGATATGATTGATCCGGCCGTCCTGCGAGCAGGCAGGTTTGACGTGATCCTTGACTTACCGTTACCGGACAAACAAGCCCGAGAGGAAATATTAAACATTCACACCCGGGCTAAGCCACTGGCCAGGGACGTTAGCCTCAACAAATTGGCGGAAGAAACCGAGGGGCTTTCTGGCGCTGATCTGGAAGCCGTGGCCCGCCAGGCAGCATCCTTGGCCATACGTGAGTTTTTAGGCAAAGCAGGGGATAAGGCTCAAGAACACGTGGAGAAGTTGAAGATCAGAATGGCCCATTTCACTGAAGCTTTAAAAAGTAATAGACAATGAAAGAATATGGAATGAAAGAGGAAATCCTGACCGCGGAGGAGGCGGCTCTTTACCTGCGGGTAGCACTATCAACCCTCTACCGGTACATGCAAGAGGGTAAAATCCCCTGTTTTAAGGTAGGGAATAACTGGCGCTTTAAAAAATCAGTCCTAGACGAATGGATACAAAAATTATCTGAAATCGATGAGGAGAAAAACATGCCGAAGCGGGACAACAAAACTGACAAGGAAGTCAAGGTAGATGTCGCTCTCGGCCTCGGGGGCATTTTCAAAGGCCTGGGAAATCTTCTAGATGTGGCGTCTGATCTAACTGAGAAAGCCGAAAAGTTTCAAGAGAGAGCCGCAAAGTTTCAAGAGCGGGGTAAAAAAGAAAGACGAGTGGGCACTCCCAAAGGCCTTCAAGCAGTCTATGGTTTCTCGGTCCGGGTGGGTGGGGAGGGTCGCCCCATCATCGAAAGTTTCGGAAATGTTCGAGAGAAGGCGGGAAAGGGACCGGTGGTTGATGACGTGCGCGAGCCGATCACCGACCTGCTAGACGAGGAAGAGTATTTTTTGGTGGTCGCCGAGCTACCTGGAACGGAAGAAGGAGACGTCGGCTGGCAGCTGAAGGAGGACATTCTGATTATCTCCGCCGAGTCAGGAGATCGGAAATATTACAAAGAGCTGTTGTTGCCCTCAGCCGTCGATGAGACGAGGGTCGTCAGTTCATGTAAAAATGGCATCCTAGAGTTGAAACTATGGAAACCGAACGCCGCCTAGAACCAAAAAGCCGGCTATCCGGGGCGGCGCAGCCCCTGATCCTCAACGCCGCCTTCCTGCTGGAGCAGCAAGAGGTAGGCAAACGCCGAGCAGCTGGAAGGCCGCTACCATGCTTACGAGGCCAGTTTTGGAGTGCCCCTCGGCGCCTTACAATTTTTGTGGAGAACTGATTGGATCAACCGTGGGGAAGGATGTATATCCGGGATAGAGCGGTGCGCCGATTGATTTACATCCCTATTATCCACACGTCTGAGGACTTCGGCTCTCAAGTGCAAGCAGTCAAGAAAGAATGTGTCGCTCGATACGGTGTACAGGCCTGGGAGCACCACCTCCGAACCATCGAGCGATTCTGGCACAACATGAGCCGTTCGCTGCGCGCTTTGCCCCGGGACGGTCGGAAGATCCGCATCTACCAGGATGGAATGCCGGTCTGTGGGCAAGAAGTGGAACTTGCGCGCCAACTGGCCCAAAAGGGGAGCGCGAATCATCGGCTTGTGGTGGACCTGGTCGAAAGGGGAGCGCTGCTAATGGGGACGGAAGATCCAGAGCTGCTCTGTCAGGAACGCGGTCGCTTGAAAAGCGGCGCCAACCTTTCCCAGGATGCCGCGGCTTCCCACTATGACCACCTTATGGAACGCCGCGATCGGTACATTGCGAACCGGATCAACTCCACCCTCCGGCAGGGGGAACTGGGGTTAGTCTTCATCGGTGCGCTTCACCGTCTTGCCGACAAGCTACCCGAGGACATTGAAGTCGTCCAATTGGGAGAACCCCGCCTTTCGCGCGCCTAAACCGACTTTAGTAGCGAGCTGGGCTACGCTGCCACTAACCCGCATAAGTGTGAGAAATGCGGGCGAAGGTTCCTAGCTTTCCCCCGGAGGCTGACCAAGTAACCCAGAATTGAGGTGTTGGAGCCTGCTCCAATTTCTTCTCCCCTGTCCTGTTTCCCTTACCCGATTCCCAACAGGTAGATACTGGACGAGTGCTCGTTCGCGATAACTAAATTCAGGCCGATGGTGAATCAACCAAATCGATCTTCTGGAGAATTGCTCGGCTCCGATGAGGGAATGAGAGGAGAAAGATTGTGAGGCCTGTGGAAATGCTGTGAATAAACTGCGGACTGCTAGATCGAAAAGCGGAAAGCGAGGTGCCCAAAGTAGAAAGGGACTTTTGCACACGCGTTGTGCAATTGAGGCCTAGTGACACTTGAGGCCAGCCCGAGATATACTTAAATGGTGCCATTACAGCCGTGAAGGTAAGGCCACAATAACGTGCCGGCGAACAAGTACTACAGAAAAGTCAACCGTTTCCGAGTAGGTTCCTCCCGGGCTTCATCCAATCTGTCAGTCTCGATGATTAGCACCAACCAAGTTTACACGTTTGGTTGCTCTTCACAAAAGCTATCGATCCCTTGCCGTAATGACGGTTATAGTTTGAAGCTCAAACGAGTGTAAACGAAGGTTGACATCCTGGGAGGCGAAACGAAGTCTTCCTGCCCTGTCGGCTTGTTATGGCACACACAATAATTTGCTGATTAATGGCGAGTTAGAAGTATGCCATTGGATCCGCTTGGAATGGCGCCTGCAGATGGCATGCCGCTTGCTTGCATCAAGTAATTGGGGAGAACAATCGAGAAAACATTGTTGTGGGGGCGGACGAGAAGCAAAGACCCCCCATATGCAATGACAGCAAACGCAATCAGCACACATCGTTTTGCCACGGTTGTGATTTTAATCACACAGCGTTTGCCACGGTCTGTGATTTTATGCTGCGCAGAGGGGCCTTCAGGGGCACCAATGAAAAGAAAGTAGGACGTCGGTTACAGGAACATGGAAATTCGACTGAAACGGAAACGCGCTGTCTGGCCGCTGTGTCCTCGTCGACATGTCAGAAAGACAAAGGCTTGAGGAGCGATGTCGGACAAGCGAGAGAAACTGATGGAATCCGAAGAGCTTTACAGAACGCTCGTGCAAACCCTTTCTGATCCCGTTGTTGTGATTGACGTGGACGGGAGAATTCGCCGAGCAAACAAGAGAATCGCGGATCTGTATGGTACCGAAAATTACAACGGGGTCCTAGGCCGGCAAGGTCTAAGGTTTGTTGCGGTAGGCGATCGAAGAAAGGTGGTAGAAAAGCTGCGGGAGGTATTCGAAAAGAAAGCAACGGCCGTAGTGGAGTTCGGCTTTGTCGGGCCAGATAGGCAATTACGTGATCATGTACGTGATGTTGAAATGAGTGTTTCACCGATACGCGATAACACAGGAGAGATCACTTCGTTCATCGGTGTGATGCGTGACATTTCAGAGCGTAGGCGCTTGGAGGAAGAAATCCGCATCCGGCAGGAAGCGATAGAATCCTCTATCGGTGCCATTATTATGGCAGATCTGCAGGGCAAGCTGAAGCAAGCCAACTGGTCATTTTTGAATCTCTTTGGCTATAACGAAGAAAAAGAGGTGCTTGGTAAGGGATTTGAAAGTTTTTGGACGCGCAAGATTCCTTCCAACAAGATTATTGAAACCGTTCACTCGGAAGGCATGTGGCGGGGTGAGTTGGTTGGGATCAATCAGAACAACGGTGAGTTTTTTGTGGATGCGTCCATTTCGATCATTTTGGATGTCAAAGATGAGCCCATCGGTATAGTCGGTTTCTTTAACGATATTACTGAACGGAAACAAACCCAAGAAAAAATGCGGGAAGCTAGTAAGATGGCGGCCCTTGGTGAATTCGTGACCGGGGCAGCGCACGAAATCAACAATCCCATTGCCATCATCTCAGGAAACGCCCAGTATCTACTGACCAAGTTTGATCTCAAGACAATGAAAGAGACGGGATCAAGGGAGTTCAAAAAAATGAAAGAATCCCTTGAGATGATTAATAAGCACAGCCTGCGATGTGGAGAGATCACTCGCAAACTGCTCGCCTTTGCGCGTGGTGGAGAGGAAACAGCTATAAAACCGGTAAAACTAAACTCAATTCTCAATGACGTCCTATCCATGGTGGAGCATCAGCTGGAGCTTTCCGAGATCACGGTACGTAAGCAATTTGGTCGACTTCCGCTGGTCGAGGTGGACCCATCACAGATGAATCAGGTATTTATGAACCTAATACTGAATGCCCAGCAAGCGATGCGCAAAGGCGGAAAATTAACGATTAAAACAGAGGCGATAGATCACAATCAGGTTCAAGTGGAGGTCATTGATACGGGACAAGGAATTCCAGAGCAAAACCTGGGACGGGTCTTTGAGCCATTCTTCACGACCCGCCAGCCCGGAGAAGGGACAGGGCTTGGGCTGGCAGTGACATACTCCATCATTAAGGCTCATGGTGGGGACATCAAGCTCAAAAGTAAGCCGGGAGACGGCACAAAAGTGATGATTGAATTGCCCGTCTCTACAGAGCCCTAATCTGTATTTTCATTTTCATTAAAGTAGAGTGCCCCAGGTTTGGGTAGAGTGATCGAGTAAAAAGGACGGGCGGGTACCTTTTGCATGGGCACAGTGGGTCACGTTTACTTTCTTGTCATCATTCACAAATCTGAAGAGGCCAAACCGAAGTTTACCTTCGGTGAGAATTGAGGAGCCGATACGAAAGCGACTGGGGGACATGACTGAAAAGAAAATACTGATTATCGATGATGAAGAAGATTTCGTCAAAATGTTGACGAGGAACCTGGAGCTACATGGTTACGATGTTGAAGGTTGCACTACCGCCCGACAGGCGCTAAACAGGGTTAAGAACAACTTATATGATATTGTTCTGGTGGATT
Organism: Acidobacteria bacterium AH-259-O06; assembly: GCA_027717865.1. GTDB lineage: Bacteria > Acidobacteriota > UBA6911 > RPQK01 > JADFOI01 > JALLOL01. Next base: position 5,207 of record JALLOM010000120.1, read on the forward strand.
TCAAGATGCCTAAAATGGATGCCGATGTGCTCATCGAGAAAATACAGGAAATGTGTCCGGCCTGCGAATTCATAATCCTAACGGGGTTTTCGGTCGATGGGAAAGTGCAGGCAATTCTGGAAACCAATCCGAAGGTCTGCGCTTGTTTACAGAAACCTTTTGAGATAAAAGATCTGGTATCAGAGATTGAAAAAGGATCCCGGAGATAATTGAGATTCGGTGATGAGAAGGTTGCTATATGTCCCCATCATTCATATGAGTGCTGACCTGGGGTCCGTTGCTCCGCTTGCTTCCAGAAAAGGGCAAGCCATCTTTGGAGAGCAATTATGGGAGCAGCACCGTAAAACCATTGAGGGCTTTTGGGAAGCTTTACAGGCCTTTTTTAAGAGGGTCAAGGCGCAGGGCTTGAAGATATACCAGGATGGGATGCTTGCCCACGGGGAAGCGGGTCGAAAGATCGTTGAGGAGGCTGTTGAAAAAGGGAGTCAGAACTTCCGTATTGTTTTGGATCTAATGGAAGGAGGTGCCGAGCTAATGTTGTCGGAGGACTACCAGTTGGCGAAAAAGGAGCGTGACCTTTTGGTTTGCCTGTCCAAAAGTAGCGGCTTATGGCGGAGAGTATGGGCATACATCAGGTACAAATTTATCAAGGGGCGCTTGCTGAAAAAGAGGGATCGCTTTATTGCTGCCCGGATTGACAAAACGTTGGGTGAGGGTGAAGTGGGGATCCTTTTTGTGGGGGCATCCCATGACGTTTGCTCTAAGTTGCCCGAAGACGTCGAAGTGATCGCTGTAAAGGATCCTGAGAGAATCCTGGGATATCAGAAAGGCATCCTCCGAGCCGCCATCTCGGCTAAGCGAAGCATTGAAGATCTGAAACAACTGAGTGATTATTTGAAAGCGCCTATCGAGGTCTCTCTTGATCTATGTGCTTAAGGATTACCACAAGATTCTATTGATGAAGTCAAACTTCTGTTTGCGAAGTTTCTGTATTTGAAGAGAAGAAGTGTCCAAGCGGCAAGGCTGCCTTGGATCGGTTTGGCCTGAAATGCGCCGCATCCAGTGGGGAGGAGGGTAAAAATTGAGAAAAATATTCATCGTCGATGATGAACCTGATGTGTGCAGAACCCTCTCGTTGTTGGTGGAGGAGGCAGGTTACACTGCAAAGCCGTTTCCGTCCGGAGAAGAGCTTCTCAAGCACCTGAAAAGGGAGATCCCCGACTTAATCCTTTTGGATCGAAAAATGTCGCCCAAGATGGATGGCATCGCCGTCCTGAAAAAGATGGTTGAAAGGAACGTTAAAGCACCGGTCATCATCCTTACGGCATATGCGGACGTGGACCTGGCAGTGGAAGCTATGAAAATGGGTGCTTACGACTTCGTGCGCAAGCCATTTGAGAAAGAGACGCTGCTGCATCGAATTGGACAGGCCATCGAGAAGTATGACCTCCTCTTAGAAATCAAAGACCTCAGGCTAAAACTTAAGGAACGGGAGTTTCTTGAGTACACGATGGGCACAAGTCCTGAAATCCGCGCCGTCCATCAGGCCATCGAGAAGGTGACAAAAACTGATTTTTCAGTTCTGATCTACGGCGAAACAGGGACGGGCAAAGAAATTGTGGCCAGAGCAATCCACGATTATGGCCTTCGCGAGGACAAGCCGTTTGTGGCGGTCGACTGCGGTTCCATTCCCGAGAACTTGATCGAAAGTGAACTATTTGGCTACCGCAGGGGTGCCTTTACTGGAGCCTACGAAAGCCGTGACGGTCGGTTTCGACAGGCCAATGAGGGAACCATCTTCCTGGATGAAATCAGTAACCTTTCCTATGAACTGCAAAAGAAACTGCTGCGTGTCGTCCAGGAGAGAAAGGTACAGAAGATTGGATCGAGAAAACTGGAGCCGGTGGATGTGCGTATTGTTTGTGCCACTAATGAACCCTTGGATGAGCTTGTAGCGAGTGGGAAATTCAGGAAGGATCTTTACTTTCGGCTGGATGAATTCACCATCCGCTTACCGCCCCTGCGGGAAAGGAGGGACGATATCCCCACTCTGGCCAACCGATTTTTGAAAGAGGCAGAAGAAAGGTTGGGTAAGGCAAAACGGAAACTGTTACGCGCTACCTTGGTGGCGTTGCAGGGTCATGATTGGCCCGGAAACGTACGGGAATTGCAAAACGTCATCCGAAGGGCTGCCCTCATCAGTGATTTTACCATTGGGCCGGAGCATCTGGCCTTAAGGTTAGAGAAAGACGTCGCTCCGGAAATCGCTACTGCCCATATTGATTACGACAGGGACCTGGATTTGAAGCGAGTCACCCGCGGATATGTCTCACGTATTGAGAAACGTATCATTGAAAATGTTTTGAGGAAATTCACCGGAAACAAGAGTCGGGCCGCCCGCCATCTCAAAATTGATTACAAGACTCTCCTTTCCAAAATCGCAAAGTATGGAATCAATTCCATAGAACCGCCTCCATGATTTGTGGAGATAACACCCCATCCGCTTCGTTTCCCTTTTACGATCTTCCACTGCCAGAATGGGCCATAACTGTCTGGATAGCAGTGCCTTAGACCCGATATTGATCTGAAATTCCAGATTAGACGTTTTCCGGCACACTTTTTGCACTTAAGACTTACCAGAGCACGCGTGAGAAGCGTGCACAGATTACAAAATGAAAGGAGGTGATTAAGGTGGCAGTAGAAAAAGCAATTGCGTCCTCCAGTCTGGTCGAAGTCGTAGATCGCATTCTGGACAAAGGCATCGTTGTTGACGCGTGGATAAGAATATCCCTGGTCGGCATCGAGCTGTTGGCTATTGAAGCCAGAGTTGTGGTCGCGTCTGTAGAGACCTTCCTGAAGTATGCTGAGGCCGTAGGTTTGTTGCCGGAAGCAGCCTAGCATAACTCAGGCCTGGTTAAGGACAGATGTCCTTGAGGCTGCCGAAGCATTCCCCAAGTTCGGGATCCTCCGGCAGGGCGAAAGCTCTGACCTCAAGCATGTCACCTTTCTTATCGTGAAAGTGGCCTCCCTACAAAATCGTCCCGCAATTAATGTCGGAAAACTGAGATCCACAGCTCAGTCCATCCTTGCTTCATATGAAAGGAAAGTCAAGACAGTCACCTCCCTGATGAGGGAGGTGGAACAAAAAATAGTACAGACCTATGAAGACCAAAATAACGCTATCGAGAAAATCAGAGACACGCTGGCAAAAAGTCGAAATTTAAGAAAACGAGATTTTGACCAACTTATGAAACCCATTGTGGATCTGCAGAATCATCGCAAGGAGCAGATCCACAAACTTTTAAAAGACTTTTGCCGGGAAGAAGAAGAAAACATTTTTGAACTAAAAAAAATTCTGGTAGGGAAAAACAACTCTACCATGGATGACTTCTATGTTCTGAAGGAAAAAATATTGTCTCGACCGAAGGCAAGGGAGGCCGAACTGAGCGAGTTGCTCAAGAGTTTTCACCAGGATCAGGCTGAACTGGATGCCGTATTGCGCCGCTTGCTGGCGAAGGGTACCAACATTCAGGTCAAGGATCTCAAAAGGGCAATCCGCGCCTTTCAGGCGGATCATTACGCAGATGCCGTCGTGGTGGATGATATCTTGAAAGAGTTTTCACAGATAAAACAAGACATTGATCATCAGTGGGAAGCGGTGGTCAACACCGTGGGTCTGAGGAAATATGTGACCCGGACCACCGATGATTAATGACCGAGGAGCACAACAAAAGAAAGGAGGTAAGCTAAAATGGCTGTAGAAAAGGCAATCGCCTCATCCAGCCTGGTTGAGGTAGTGGACCGCATCCTGGACAAAGGGATCGTTGTCGATGCTTGGATAAGAATATCGTTGGTTGGCATCGAGCTTCTGGCCATTGAAGCCAGAGTGGTGGTCGCGTCAGTAGAGACCTTCCTGAAGTACGCTGAAGCAGTCGGATTGCTGCCCGAAGCGGCGTAGTTGAAGGAGGGTAAGTAGAAGGACGAAGATGTCCTTGGGATTTTAGAGGCGTGTATCACCCCTCTAAAGAGTAACCACTCCCGTCCTGAGCAGGTCTGGAGTCCATTTTACAAGCGAATTAATGTGGGTGAGTGAAAAATGGAGGTTAATTAAATGGGAACAGGAGATGAATTTAGAAGCCTGGCACAAGACATGGCAGCTGCCTACAAAGACCGGATAAGATGGCACGTGGAGCTCTTGCGGGAATTTAAGCAGGAGAATAAGGAGAGAGTAAAGGAGGTGGCTGAGCTGATAGCCAGTTTCCCGCCTGAGGACGCGGCTCGGAGGCAGGAGGTGGCTGAGCTGATAGCCACTTTCCCGCCTGAGGACGCGGCTCGGGCAAAGGAGATGG
>JALLOM010000121.1 GCA_027717865.1 Acidobacteria bacterium AH-259-O06
ACTACCGCCCCGCCGCAGCCGAATATTGACGGTGACCTGATCGGGATCGGAACCCACGATGGTGACTCCCCCGGGAGTCCAATTCTTCATTTTCGGGAGTGTAATCTTGTAAGTCCCCGGAGGAACTTGGGTGCTGCTTACCCCCACTCGACTCTGAAAATTGACGCGGGAAGAAGTGTATGTTTCACCACTATCCTGGTCGGTTAAAAGGAAACGCAAGTTGGCCATGCGATAGATGTCAAAATCGTAATTTCGGTCTTTGCTAACCCGAATGACAACGCGCCTTGGCTTGGCTGCCTCCAATCTCTTCTGCTGGCGATTTTCCACTCGAGCCAACTGATCCCCAGCTTCCTCCTGAAGCCACTGTGCGTAGAGATCTTCGGCCTTCACTTGGGCGATAACCTCATTGATAACATCCAGCAGCTGTTGCTCTCCTCTAGTTACCGCAACGGCACAATCTACCGTGCCAAGCGTTCCGGGAACGGGCTCAAGGTGAGCCACACCGGGCACCGTGTCGAGGGAAAAAGCGGTCATGTAGCGATCCTCAATGACTGCGTCGATCCCTCCTCTCTTCAGCGCCAAAACAGCATCATCAAGGGTCTTAAAGGGTACGCTCTCACTCCCCTTAAATTTCCGTTGAACAAACTGCTCGATGGCTGTTCCTTGTCGAACACCAATATTCTTCCCATCCAGGGCATTGGCGCGGATGTCGTTGTGAATGGGATTAATGATGAGAACCAATTCAGAGGTGTAATAGGGTTCGGAAAATGCCACCTGCTCTTTTCGATCCTCCGTGATCCCAAAGACGCCCAGAATCAGGTCCACCTCTCCATTTTTAAGGGCAGCAATAAGAGTGCTATAGCTGCGGTCGATCCACTTCAGGTCAATTTTGCTCGAACCCCCTTCCTCCACAATCAATGTGCGAATCCTCTCGGCGATTTGATTTCCCAACTGGGCCTCGGGTCCCACCAGTTCCTGGCCTTTTTGATGCAGAAGCGGCCCTTCAAAAGGCACCGTGCCAACGCGCACAAGTCGATCCTTTCTAATTGACGAAAGGCCGCCACTACCGCACGAAGTGAGAAACAAAACTGAAACTGAAAAAAGAAACAGAAGGAGTCTTCTAATCATGGTCCTGTACCCCGAAACCTTGCTTTTATATCAAAACTCTCTCCTAAAGACAATGTCCTCCTTCAAACAATCTTACCCCACACAAAGGGAGAGAGGAATCGGAGGCGAAGGAGGGTTTGGCTCAATAACCAACGAGAGCCTCTTGGCGGTGGCCCTAAGTGTAGAAAGGATTTTCGCCGGTGCTGTGATCCGTGGTGTCCACCACTTCTTCAATTTCAGGAATCAACTCTCTGATTCTCGCTTCTACTCCCTGCTTGAGGGTCACGTCGACCATACCGCAGCCGTGACAACCCCCACCGAAGCCCAAGTACGCCTTGTTGTCCTGCACACCAAGAAACTGAATAACTCCGCCATGGGCGGCCACTGCCGGATTCAGCTCCGTGTCAATTAGACGCTGTATTCTCTCGGCTACCGACCCCGTCAGATCGGGTGACGGACCGTCTCCGATCTTGGGAGTCTCTGGCCGGTTGGGATTGCGGAACTTAAATCCTGTTCTCACGATCCCTTCTTCATAATCAATGGTGGCGCCTTTTAGATATTCCGCACTTTTGGGGTCGAGCACAATCTGTAGTTCTCCGGCTTCAATAATCAAATCCTCCGGAGTCCTTTCTTCCTGGCCGATCAACTTCATACCGTAAGAAAACTCAGTGCTGCCAGTGGTTTTTGCTTCCACCCGCAGTGCCGTTTTCCCTGGCTGCTGCGCTAAAGCGGATACGACTTGCTCTTTGGCTTCATCCGTCAAAATAATCATCTTCGTTTCTGACATCCTTCCTTGTCCTATATCTATCTTTCTTATCATAACATCGCTCCTCAATTGTAGCTTAGAGTTTTTCGCTACGATCGTCGTTTTTTAGGCTAGAATCAATTTTACCAAAAAAAGCAAACTTCACCATCTCTTCCAGGGCTTACGGGTTGACCATTCTTAGCGAAGAACCACATACTTTTGGACTTTATAGACCAAAGTTCGTTTAGCAAAGTATCGGGACTCATCTATATAAGGGTCTTTATTGGGTTCACCCAGTAAGTCATCAGTATAAGTATATAAAGAAAGGACAGTTGACTATGCCGGCAACGAAAAAAGCGTGGAAGTATTTCGACATCGTCCTGTGCTTCGCAGCAAGAGTTGCGTTTGACTGCATTCAATTTTTTAACAAGTATCGGCCTCGTCCCTCCTTTACACCGAAGTGGTCCGATAAACCCCTCTTAAAATCGTGGGAAAAAACCAAGCCTAACTTAGGCTGGCCGCGCGAGACGGATTCACTGTGCCCCAAATGCGTCGTTGAAACGCGTGAAAAGATTTTAAGTGGCAAAGAGGATTATCGGATTCTAATCAACGAGAAAGTCGGTGAGGTCAAGGCGCAGATTGTAGAACGTGATGGCCAGGTGTGGATGATCAAAGAATGTCCCCAGCACGGGAAATTCGAGGACATCATGGCTATCGATTCCAATTTTCTGCGCTGGATCGAATCGAACTTCCCGGGTCGCGATATTCGGGCTCACAATGACGAAGAGCTGCACAATCACGGCTCCAGCACCATCAAACACGGCCGTGGTTCGGTACTTACCGTCGACTTGACCAACCGCTGCAACATGATGTGCGACCCCTGCTTCATGGATGCCAACCAGGTCGGTTTTGTCCATGAACTGGAGTGGAATGAAATCAAAGAGATTCTTGACAATGCATTGAAGATCAAACCGAGACGCCAGATGTCGGTTCAGTTCTCGGGCGGGGAGCCGACCCTCTCTCCGCATTTCTTCCGAGCCATCAAGTTCGCCCGCAAGATCGGCTACAACAGTATACAGTGTGCCACCAACGGAATTGAGTTTGCCAAGAGCAAGAAGTTTGCCCGAAGGGCTGCCGAAGCCGGATTACGTTATGCCTACCTGCAGTTTGATGGAATCGGCAACGATGCCAACAGCCATCGTCACATCGGCAACCTGTTCGATGTAAAACTGCGTGCTGTTAACAACATGCACAGTGCCGGAATCGAGATCGTCCTGGTGACAACTCTGGTCAACGACGTGAACAATGATCAGGTGGGTCCGATTATTCGCTTCGCCATGGACAACCCCAAGAAGATCGCCTTCATCTCCTTCCAACCTGTTTCCTTCACTGGACGCGATGAGCAGATCACCGACGAGCGACGGTTGCGGCAGCGTTACACCCTTTCTCACATGGCGCAGGACGTGAAAAAGCAAACCGGAATGACGGAACCCACCAGGGATTGGTTCCCTCTGTCACTGATGGGCGCGTTTGCTGACTTTGCTGACCTGGTACATGGACCGTCCGCCGAGTGGGGCCAAGTGAGCTGTGGCTGCCATCCCAACTGTGGTATCGGCACAGCCCTGATGATCGACAAGGAAACCAAGGAAGCGGTACCGGTTCCGCAATTTTTGAACATCCCCGGGCTGGTGAAGGATATGCAACAAATTACCGACGCTGGCCGCGGGAAACAGTTTTCCAACCTTATGATGGGATTGGCCCTGCTCAAGAACTACAAGCCATTTGGCGGACCTTCACGTTTGACCCTGTTCGATATCCTCAAGAAGTTCGACAAGAGCTTTGGTTTGAGCGGTAAGGACTACGGAAGCGGGGCAGCAGAGCGTCGTAAAGACCCTTGGAACTTTCTCTTCATTGCCGGCATGTGGTTCCAAGATCTGTTCAATTACGACTTTCGCCGCACCGAAATGTGCATCATTCCATACGCAACCCAGGAAGGTGAAATCTCTTTTTGTGCTTACAATACCGGTCACGGATGGCGGAACATCATTGAAAACATGCACATGAATGCCACCGTTGCCAAATGGTATGAGGAGCATGGTCGCCACGAGATCTTTGCAGGCGGTAAAGAGGTGAATCTGGGCAGCTTCGATCACTCTCTGCGAATTAACCAAGAAGATGCCACCCGCGTCAAAGAGAAAGGCGAGCTGCCGCAGACCACCCGCGATGAGAAATTGATGCGGAGAAAAGCCGCCAGAGAGGCCGCCATGGTTCGCGAATACTACGAAGAGATGGTTCTTAAAAAGAAAGCGAAGAGCGACCTCGTCAAACTGGGCGCCAACTAACATCGTTGAAGGTTCCAGGTTGAAGGTTGGAAGGTTGAAGGTTAAAAGTTGAAGGTTCGAAGCTTGCGTCAACTGTGAGCTATGAGCTGTCAGTATCAGGCTTCCGCGGTGAATGTTCTGGCAATACCTTCTAACTTCTCAGCCTCTTAACTTTCGACTTTTCAACCTTCCAACTTTTTAACCTTCCAACTCTCCAACCTGTTTATGCTGGGGTGGTGAAATGGCGGAGCCGGTGAGAAAAAAATGACTCAACTTGCCGAAAAGAAATGTGTGCCATGTCGCGGGGGGATCCCACCGCTGAGTGCGGAAGAAATCAAACCCTTATGGGAACAGGTCGACAGTTGGGAAATCGTCGAGAACCATCACATTAGGAAGACCTTCAAGTTCAAAGACTTTAAGACCGCTCTTGATTTTGTCAATCAGGTCGGAGAGATTGCCGAAGAGGAGGGCCATCATCCGGACTTTTATCTAGCCTGGGGTAAGGTCGAGGTCAAGACTTGGACGCACAAGATCAATGGCCTTACGGAGAGTGACTTCATTCTGGCCGCCAAGGTCGACCGGGCCTATATCAGTTGAATGGTTTCAGATTCCAGGTTTCAGGCTGAAGATTGAAGCCTGGAACCTGGAACTTGAAACTTGGAATCTGGAACTTTCTTCATGCGCATCTGCTCTTTATTGCCCAGTGCGACTGAAATCGTTTTCTCGCTGCGTTTAGGAGACCAGTTGGTGGCGGTCACCCATGAATGTGATTTTCCCGCTGAGGCAACTCGACTTCCTAAAATCACTCGAAGTTCAATTGATCATTCGGGCAGTTCCAGCCGCCAAATTGACACCCACATCACCCAAGCGCTCCATCGGGGCAGCAGCATCTATGAGCTGGATCAGGAGCTCCTGAAAGAACTTGACCCCGACCTCATTTTGACTCAGGAGCTGTGCGACGTTTGCGCTGTTGCTTACGGGGCCGTGCAGGAAGCAGTTCGAGTGCTGGACGGAGAGCAAAAAATTCTTTCCCTGGAGCCCACCAGCCTAGGCGACGTCTTGCAATCCATTCAACAGGTTGGACAGTTCACAGGGCTCCCGGAGCGAGCGGCTCACTTGGTCGAAGAGCTTCAAAAACGAATCGATCGTGTCCGTACAGTCGCAGCTTCGGCTTCTCATCAACCTCGAGTTTTCGCCATGGAATGGTTGGACCCCCCATTTGTCGCCGGTCACTGGGTTCCCGAAATGGTGGATCTAGCGGGCGGATCGGATGGATTGGGGCGAAGAGGCTCTCCCTCCTTTACGGCCTCCTGGGATCAGATCGGCGCTTACAGTCCGGAAATCATCGTTTTGATGCCCTGCGGCTTTGATCTTGACCGCACCATCAAAGAGGTGGATCGAGTTGGCTTCCCTGATGAGTGGTACCGGTTAGAAGCGGTCCGCTCCGGCCAGGTATACGCAGTGGATGGATCCGCTTACTTCAACCGTCCCGGGCCGCGCATCGTCGATGGCCTGGAGATCCTGGCCGAGATCATCCAACCCCAGCTTTTCCCCCGACAGTGGTCCCCAGAAGGGGGCCCGGGGGGGTTTCTGACTTGCCTTGGGGGCGGTGTCTTTAAATTTTATTTTTTTGCCAAAAAAATTAAATTTTAAACACACGGCCCCCTAAAAAGTTCTGGAGTGATTGCCCACACTAAACTCCAGGATTCACCCTCACTTCTTTCCAGACATACGACACCACTGTTTTGAAATTGTACTGGTTGCTGCTCGGGATTCCCCGTTAAAAGGGTCGAGGCCAGGCGTTCCATGTGGGGGAGGTGTCCAACCAACATGACATCCTCAGGAGTCCGATTGAGTGATTGCGTCATGACTTGAGGATCATCCAAGGGAGCAAGACCCTCGCTGTGCTCGATGCCGATTCCTTGGCCGATCCCGCGACCAAGAAGACTGGCCGTTTGTTCCGCGCGTGTCTTTCCGCTGTGCTTGATCGCAGAAACGGAAAGACCAATCTGCGCAAGAAACTCACCGATTCGCGTTGACTCCCCGATTCCCTCTTGGGTCAGTGATCGCGAAGGATCTTCTTCTTTAGATTTGGATTTTCCATGTTGAACTAGATAGACACGCATCTCGGACCTCCCTCACCACCCCATTTGCATCGGCCTGGCGAGCGCCACCTAAAGCTGAATGAGGCCGCCTCGAGAAGATATCTCCGACGCCATTTCAGGATGATTCCTCTTAATGAAGCTTAGATAATTTTCTCGCCCCGATTCGCTGTCCAAATGATAGCGAATGTCGGTCTCTATCGCCAATTCAAGGTTTCTAGACTGTTTTAGCCTATTGTAGAAAAGCCAATTCTGTCAATGGGTTAGGTCAAATCACTTCCGAGCGCAACGCCGTCAGGGCGGAGGATTCCGCCGCTGCAGTAGAGTCGGTGTGAGAAAGGCGGGCTAGAGTAAAGGGGAAGTGACTCGGTGAGTCAACTTGATCTATTCAAGGACGAGAATATGGCTAGACGAAAGCTTCAGATGGCCTTGGAGAAGGTGAACGTGGCTGAAGCCAGCAGGGGGGGCCGGCAATTAACTTCACAAGACTCTGGGGAGTCAAAATCAGGCTGTCAACTCGCCGCATACCCCAATTCCCTCAAACATAGGTCAACTCCTGACAGTCCTGCTAAAGATGAGGATCGGCAAAATATCTGGAAAAGAGGCTGCTGAGGCTTTCATTTGATTTTTTCTATTAACATTTGTTTCACAATTTGTGGCGTGGCGTGAGTTTCCTTGGTTACTTGCTGCACGAAAAACTCAAGCAGTACACTATCGCCTGCTTGATATGCTGTGACCTTTTCTGGATTTGATTTGAGCACATGAGTGATAGTAGTGCGCAATTTCGTCATATTACTGACGTGCTGTCTAGCCTGGTGTTTGTTCATAGCTTATACCTGATAAGGATCAAGCAAATCATCCCAAGCCGACGGTAATCTCGCGCGAGCCGCGAAGACTATTTGCGCCTGGAAAATGTTATAGGCCTTGGCTCACCCGCCTATATAAGACATTTCGACCTTGGGAAGACCTGTCGTTTCCGACGAGCGGATCTCGGAATAGCGGTCAGTTCGAGCTCTCCAGATCGAGAAGACGGCACCGGAGACCTCCTCATCAGAAGCTTCGCTCCGGAGCAGTCTTCGCACGTCGTACCCCTTCGTTGCAAAGAGACATGTGTAGAGAAAGCCGTCCGCCGAGAGCCGAGCCCGAGTGCAGTCACCGCAAAAAGGCCGGCTCACTGAGCCGATGACACCGATCTCGCCTTTTCCATCTTGGTACCGCCACCTATTGGCTACCTCTCCTTGATAGTTAGGTCCAATTGGCTCGAGCGGTATTTCCCCGTTAATTATCTTGATGATCTCGGAGGCAGGAACCACGTCACTCAGCCTCCAGCCGTTGGTGCTGCCTACATCCATGTACTCGATGAAACGCACGATGTGTCCGGTGCCATGGAAGTAATGAGCCATGGGCAGGATGTTTTGCTCATTGAGGCCGCGTCTTACCACCATGTTGATCTTAATAGGAGCGAGTCCAGCTGCTGCTGCTGCGTCAATCCCCTCCAGCACCTGTTCGACAGGGAAGTTCACGCCATTCATGGAAGCGAAGGTCTCGTTGTCGAGTGAGTCGAGGCTGACGGTGACACGTTTCAGTCCGGCATCCCTCAATACCTGGGCTTTGGGCGCCAGAAGCGCACCGTTAGTGGTAAGAGTCAAATCAAGCCCCGGGATACCGGCCAGCATTTCGACCAGCTTCTCGAGTTCGCGGCGCAGAAGAGGCTCCCCGCCAGTGAGGCGAATTTTTTTCACGCCGTGCCCCACGAAGATGCGGGCCAAACGCTCGATCTCTTCATAGCTAAGGAATTCATTCCGCTCTAGGAACTGGTAGTCATGGTGGAAGATTTCCTCCGGCATGCAATACACACAGCGAAAGTTACAGCGGTCGGTCAGGGAGATCCTGAGATCGCGAAGCGGTCGGCCTAGCGTGTCGTTAACGTTTGCACTCATCATCAAGGAATTTTTTCTCAAATCCGTTGAGACTGTAACTCGGGCGTTGCAAGCGATTTGTGTTTGAAGAGAATACGTTATTAAGTTTCGGACCAGACGGCAAACCCACCTTTGAGGCTGTGAACGTTCTCAAATCCGCTCTGCATTAGGAACTGTGTTGCCTGCACACTCCTGTCGCCATGCTCGCAGTAAACAATGATCTCGCGGTCTCGAGGCCAACTGCTAACAATTTGCTGTCCCAGTTCATTATCGACGCTTAGCGCGCCCTCAATCTTTCCCCTTTCAATTTCATGAGGCCCCCGCACATCCAAAAGAGCCAGCTCCGAGTTGGCGGATAGGCGCTCTCTTGCCTCTTGCACCGTAATCTGCAGTTCGGCGACAGGATCGTAAATCTCAACGGACTCATCGATCTTTTCCCCACAATACTTGTTGTAGGCGCTGGTCAGCATCTTGGTCAGGACCTCCACGGTCTGACCCTCGATTTGGTGTCTTTCGATCATGTGCACCAGTTGCCCCTCGCGGAACAGGGCCATGCAGGGGGAAGAGGGAGGATATCCGACGAAATACTCCCTGGCCCGTGCCACGGCCTCCACGTCATTGCCGGCAAAAGCCGTGGTTAAATTTTCAGGGAGGATCTCATTCTTAAGAGATCCTACCACTGTGGGCCTGGCCACACCGGCTGCACATCCGCATATGGAATTAATAAATACCAGGCTTGTTTTCTCCTTCTGGGCCATGAGGGCATCCATGGCCTCGGCCGTCCTCAATTCGCTGAAACCCACACGGGTCAGTTCATCACGCAGGGGCTGAACCATTAAGGGATCGTACATAAGAAAGTTCCTCCTTTTAATAACTAAAAAACCCAAGTTTTGCTACTTCTTTTGAGAAACAAACGCTTTTACGGTATCTCTATCTTGATATCATCGCCGTCGACAAGAACCTGATAACTGCTGACGCCTTGCGGAGCTGGTGGTCCTAACACATCCCCTGTCCCGAGATCGAACTGGGCGCCGTGCCAGGGACAGGTCACCGTGGTTGAACTAACCTCTCCCTGCGAGAGAGGTCCCCCTCTGTGAGTGCAGGTGTCTTCGATTGCGTAATAGGTTCCCTCGATGTTGAATAAAGCTACCTTGTGCCCACCTACTTCGACGCAAATAGATGCACCGGGTTGAAGATCTTGCTTCTTTGCGACTTTGGTCATTTCTGCCATTTCTTTACCACTCCTTACTTTTAACCTTGATCACCATCACTTGAGCTGCGCTCCATGATGAGCGAGGCAGGTGCAAGAAAAGTTCATCCGCC
>JALLOM010000122.1 GCA_027717865.1 Acidobacteria bacterium AH-259-O06
CTCGCCACAAACATCACCGTATTTATGGACTGGAACACTAAGAAACAATGAAAGGTACAGAGGGACTTCTCGCCTTGCTGGCAGTGACGGTTGTGGCAGGCCTTGCTGCCCTTTTTGTCGGGCCTGTGCCGAACGCCTCCTGGGCCATCATTTGGGAGATCCGACTTCCCCGCGTCCTGTTGGCTCTCCTCGTGGGCTTTGGCCTGGCCGGCGCCGGTGCGGTCCTGCAAGGTGTCCTTCGCAATCCCCTGGCCGATCCCTTTATTCTGGGCACCTCGAGTGCGGCGGCGACAGGTGTAATGCTAGCTGGAGTTTTGGGTCTTCGGCATTATTCCGCGCTCTATTTCATGTCGTTAGGTTTTGCAGTGCTCTCCATCTTCGTCGTTTATCGCATTGCCCGGGTCAATGGGAAAACCCCCATTCAAACGATCATCCTGGCCGGAGTAATCGTTAGTTTATTTTTTAACGCTGCCGTGTTTGTTTTCTTTTCGGTCTTTTACCGCGAATCCTTCACCGTACTTTTTTACCTTCTTGGGACACTGACCGAAGGAGATCCCACACTGATTGCGATTTCGGGAACGATTATCTTGGCCGGGCTGGGCCTGACCTGGTTGCTTTCGAGAGAGCTCAATGTGCTCACTCAGGGCGAGGACACCGCTTTTCACCTGGGGTTGGAGGTCGAAACGGCCAAAAAGATTCTCTTCGTGACGGCTTCAGCCATGGTTGCTGCCGCTGTATCTGTCGCCGGCATGATCGGTTTTGTGGGTCTGATCGTCCCTCACATGATGCGCATGATTGTCGGTCCTGATCACCGTCTGCTGATCCCGGCGTCCGCCCTGGGAGGGGCCATCTTTCTCATTCTGACAGATGCCCTGGCGCGAACACTGGTTCCACCCATGGAGATCCCGGTCGGCGCCTTGACTGCGCTGGTGGGCTCTCCCTACTTTGTGTACCTGCTGCGCCGGAAGCAGCGTGTGGGAGAATTCTAATGCCGTTGCTGCGTTTAGAGCGAGTGAGTTTCCGATATCCGAGCGGCTTTGCTCTTCGGGAAATTGATCTGGAAATCCCTTCTCAGTCTTTTTTGGCACTGATCGGTCCCAACGGAAGCGGGAAAACCACCCTGCTTCGCTTGATGACAAAGCTGCTTGAACCGGAAAGCGGTCACATCTATCTGGATCACCAGCCTCTGGCGAAATTTGCCAGGTGCGGGCTGGCCCGGCACATGGCCGTGATTTCCTCCGAGCAGTATTTTGAATTCCCCTTTCCGGTCGCCCAAGTGGTGGCCATGGGTCGCTTCCCTTACCTGGGACGCTTCCAGCGAATGTCAAACCAGGATTGGAAGATCGTTGATGAAGCGCTTGAAATGACCCAAACGGATCACTTGCGAGAGCGGCCCATCTCTCAACTCTCCAGCGGGGAGCGACAGCGGGTGCTGATGGCTCGGGCCGTGGCCCAAAAGCCCTCTATTTTGATGCTGGATGAACCGAACGCCCATCTGGACATCAAGCACCAGATCAGCATTTTTCGACTGCTCCAATTCTTGAATCGAAAACAGGGCATGTCAGTCGTCGTGGTCTTGCATGACTTAACTGCGGCAGGAGCCTTTTGTCGAACGGTGGCTTTACTTCGGCAGGGCGAACTGGTGAAGCAGGGGAAACCGGAAGAGGTGATTACCACCGAGGTTCTTCGGAGCACTTACGGAGCCGATGTTTTAGTGTACCCCAGTCCACTGGGCGGATTTCCACAGGTTACCTATAGACCGGAGACAGGAGACAGGAGACAGGAGTCAGAATCCAGAAGTCAGAATTCAGAATCCAGAAGAAAACCTGAAACTTGAAACCTGGAACCTGGAACCTGAAACCTGGAAGCCGAAACCTGAAACCTGAAACCTGGAACTTGGAACCTGGAACCTGGATCTATGAAGCACGCTTTCGTCATTGCCGGCACACACAGTGGAGTGGGTAAGACATCGGTGTCTATTGGCATCATGCGAGCACTTACACGCCGTGGATTCAAGGTGCAACCGTTCAAGGTGGGCCCCGATTTTATCGATCCTGGTCACCACCGGCGTGCCACCGGTCAAATCTCCCGAAATTTGGACGGCTGGATGCTTTCGCAAGAATTCAATGTTGCGAGTTTCCAGCGTCACCTGGCGGGCGCGGATGTGGGCGTGATCGAAGGAGTCATGGGACTCTTTGATGGCTATGACGGGCAGTCTGAATCGGGAAGCACAGCGCAAATCGCCAAATGGCTGGGACTGCCTGTCATTCTGGTGCTTGATGCTTGGTCCCTTGGGCGCAGTGCGGCTGCGCTCATCCAAGGTTATGAGAGCTTCGATCCGGACCTGAACGTGGCAGGGGTCATCTTCAACAAAATCGCCGGGGGGTCTCATTTGGATTGGCTACGGCAAGCCGTCGAGTCGTCCTGTCAGGCTGCCATCCTGGGTGGAATCCCGAAAGTCAAGGAAGTGGAAGTTCCTGAACGTCATCTTGGACTGCTGATGTCCTACGAGGACAAACTTCCTTCTGACTACATCGAAGAACTGGCGGATCTGATCTCGGAACATCTCGATTTGAAGAAACTGCTCAGCCTCTCCGAACTGCCGCATAGTGCATTCGCCACTGCCTTTACAAATGAATCGGAAGGCAGAAGCACCAAGCCTCATGGCTCTCCCCCACCTTTTCGCTTAACCGCGCGCATCGGAGTGGCAAGAGATGAAGCCTTTTGCTTTTACTACGAAGACAATCTGGATGTGATGAGAGAAGCGGGGGCCGAGATAGTGGCGTTCTCTCCCTTATCCGATTCGCGATTTCCTGCGGATCTTGACGCCCTGTACCTGGGAGGCGGATATCCTGAACTTTACGCGAAGAAGCTTGCAGGCAACAATGCTTTGCTTGAGAAGATCCGCCAATTCTCCAACCGGGGAGGCATCGTCTATGGGGAATGCGGCGGACTCATGTACCTGAGCCAGGGGATCGAAGATTTGAGCGGAAATCGCTTTCCGCTCTGTGGAGTCTTTCCTTTTTGGACGCGGATGGTCTCGAAGCTCAAGCTTGCCTATGCCGAAATTCAAACCACCCCTGGCAGTGTTCTTTTCCCTCCCAACCAAAAGGTCAGAGGTCATCTGTTTCATTTTTCTGAAATGGTCCAGCCGCCTGATTTAAACTGCGGCTATCAAGTCAAAACCTTTTCCCACCAATTTGAGGAAGGCTTTCAGGTCAAAAAGACTCTGGTCAGTTATATTCATTTGCATTTTGGAAGTAACCCTCAATTTGCCAGAACTCTCCTGAGCAGATGCCATGACACAAATCGCCGTTTACGGTAAGGGAGGCATTGGTAAATCCACCATTACGGCCAACCTGTCGGTAGCGCTGGCCGAGAAAGGATTTCGCGTGCTTCAGATTGGCTGCGATCCCAAACATGATTCCACTCGCCTGCTGCTTCATGGTTTCATGCAAAACACCGTGCTGGATCAGCTTAAGAGCAAAAAACCGGAAGAGATTTACCTCGACGAGATCATGCTGCGGGGATACCGCGGCGTCTGCTGCATCGAGGCCGGCGGTCCTGAGCCGGGCGTGGGGTGTGCCGGTCGTGGAATCATTTCTATGGCCAGCCTGTTGAAACGCATCGGGCTGAAGAAAGAGGAATTCGATTACATCATCTACGATGTTCTGGGAGATGTCGTGTGTGGGGGTTTTGGCGTTCCCATGCGGGACGGCTACGCCGATCGTATTCTGGTGGTGACCTCGGGCGAGATGATGTCCATTTACGCCGCCAACAATATTTGTAAAGGAATTCGCAACGCTTCTCACCAGCGGGGAAAGTTGGGGGGCGTCATCGGAAATGCCCGCAACGTCGAAAACGAAGATGTCCTGATTGCTGACTTCGCCGGCCGGGTGGGCTCCCGAATGGTCGAGTTTTTTCCGCGGGACGAACTTTTCCGCCAGTGTGAACTGAAATCCCAGACGGTCATGGAGTACGCTCCCGACTCCGAAGTGGCGGATCTTTTCCGAGGTCTGGCCGACACTATCCCCCAAATACCTACAGTGACTCCGGATCCTCTGTCCGAGGAGCGGTTGGAAAACTTGCTGGTCGGCTTCTATCAACAGAGAAAACCCACTGCAACCCAAGCTCGTGTGGCTGGAATCGAACGGAAAAGGGGAAGGTCATCCCTCGATGAGAAGCAGGAGGGTGACGATTCAAGAAACCCTGGGGATGATCCTGATTTTGAAGCGTACTTCAAGAAACCCAAACCTTCGGCCGGCTCTGCCTACCTGAGCAAAAGTGTTCGAAACAAAGAACCCTTCCACAGCTGTGCTCTTCAGGGTGCCTTCAACGTAACCAGCCAGGTGCTTGATGCCATCTCTGTTATGCACTCCTCCATTAACTGCTCGCACATCGGATTTCACGCCATGCTCTCAGTATCGAAACTGCACCGGCTGCAGAAAAATTCACGCTCTGCGTCTGTCCCACAACTGTTCAGTTCCAACATGGGAGAAACAGAGATGGTGTTCGGGGGCGAAAAATTGCTGGGCCAATCGATCACCAAGCTCAAGAGTCTTCTGGAGCCTGCTGCTGTCTTTCTCATCAATTCCTGTCCCGCCGCCATCATTGGCGACGATCCAGTAAAAGTGGCCCGGCTTCACGCATCGAATGACTGTCCCGTGGTGGCGGTCAAAGCCGACGGGGTCAACGAAGGAGACTACGCTCAGGGAATGCTGAACGCCTACATGGCTCTAGCCGAGGCACTGATCGATAACCAGGTGGAACCGAAGAAAAACCAGGTCAATCTGGTGGGGGAGAAGAACGCTTCAACGGTGGTGGAGGAAAATTACAGCTGTATCCTTGAACTGCTCACCGCTTTGGAACTGGAAGTCAACTGCCGCTTTGTCCGTCAGACCAGCGCTGGACAGATTGGCGAATTCCATCGTGCTCCTTTCAGCTTACTCGTCGAAACCGATGATACTGCTCGTACCTTACAAAAGTTCCTGCAGGATCAGTTCTCTGTAAACTTCATCGCAGCCGCTCCACCCATCGGTTTGACGCAGACACAGCGGTGGATCGAGCAGATTGCCCACACTTATGGAAAACAGAGACAAGCTGAACGGGTCATTGGGGCAATTTCCAGTCAGTACGAGCGCAGCCTGGCAGAGCTGAAAACTGTCTTGAAAAACAAGCGCGTGCTCATCTTCACTTATCTTCAGGAGCTCGATTGGCTGCTTGAAACTCTCGCTGACCTCGAGATGAGCGTCGAAAAACTTTGCCTTTACAATTCCTGCGTCAAAGAAAGCTTTTCATCTCGTCTGGGTGAGATTGCCGTCGAAACCGATTATCCAGGATGCCGTCGGGACCAGGACATCGAGCAATACCGACCCGACCTGGTACTTTCCAATTATCTTCCGCCCAGGATGATCGAGGGTATTACCTACTCAGTCATTCCGCTTTGCCCAAAGCTTGGGTGGTCTGCCGGGATCGATCATGCCCATGTGTGGGCGCGCAACATTCGGATTCCCTTTGTGGAAGGATGGCGTTATGACCAGAAACTTTTCCCCGCTTTACCCTGATTGCCTCGCCGGTGCCCTGTGCGCTTTTGAAGGGCTGCGGGGTGCGATGGCACTGCTCAACGGACCCACGGGTTGTAAATATCACAACTCCTATTTGGTCGACCGGCAGGATCCAGCTGGATTCTCTTTTGATCCCATCCCTTTTGGCGAAAAATTTTACTTCGGGCAGCCACGAGTGCCAGCCTCCGCCGTCGAGGGAGAGGATTATGTTTATGGAACGGGACCCAAGGTCCGAGACTTGCTTCAGCACATCAAAAAAAATTGTCGTCCCCGCCTGTTGGGAATTATCAACTCTCCCGGTCCTACCCTGATTGGGGACGATCTTCTCCGAGAGGTCGAAGCCGTAGGGATTCAACATCCGGTGGTTTTCATCGAAAGTCCGGGTTTCACCAACAGTTGGGCAGATGGTTACCAGGGCGCAATGATAGAAATCCTCAAACAAATCCCCTATCAGAAGATTTCGCAGCCGGGACGAAAAACTCTGCCGGCTCGCTCACCACGCGCAGCGAATCGCAAGAAGCAAAAAGCCGGTCCTCAGGTGAACTTGGTCGGTTTTATGATTGGACAACACAATTGGCAGGATGATCTGGAAGAGATCGAGCGAATGCTCACACTGTTGGGCCTTCGGGTCAACGTCAACATCGGGGCGGGAGAACTTTTGGAAAATCTTTTCCACCTCCCTGCAGCCGATTACAACCTGGTTGTAGCCGAAGAATATGGTGCTCAAATTGCCTTCTACGTGAAGGAGCGGTTTGGTCTACCCACTTTGGTGCAGGGAGTGCTTCCCCCTTACGGTCTCGAGGCTACTGAGATATGGGGTCGAACCATCGCCGAAGAACTGGGCCTGGACGCTTCCGCTTTCAATCGAGAGGCGGAGGAAGTGCGGCGTAAATGCTACTCGGCGATTTCCCGGATCGCTTCTGTGCGAGGCCTTCCCCGTGGCGTGAATTTTGCCATCTTTGGTGACGGCTACCAGATCGCTCCCCTGCTCCTGTTTTTCTACCGCTATCTGGGAATGTACCCGGTGATCATCGGAGTGCGCGAGTGCGGGTCCACGCATCGCCGGTTTCTGCAGGAGTTTCTTTCACGAGAAGGACTAGATGGGGTGGAGTTACTGGAATCTCCGAATCAGGCACAGATTGCCAGGACCCTGCGCTCCAATCGCCCGGAGATCGTATTGGGAAGCAACTTTGAGGAACACATCCTGACCGCTGAATTGTCCGATTGCAGCTTCATCGGAACCTCGTTTCCCTTGTGGAACCGTTTCCAGTTGACCCACCGACCGCTTCTTGGCCTAAATGGGGTCTTGGTTCTGGTAGAGGAGATCCTCCATGTCCTGTCAACTAAAGTTGACCTTCCGGAATAGCTGCTGTATCTTGCTCGAGGCCTTGTCAGCTCCGCCTGGTCGCTGATATATGAAAAACAACATAAACGTTCGTTGTTCTTGAACTGGCCCGTCACAGCAGCCGATTGGGGACTCACATCCCCAGGTATCACAAGACGCCGACCAGCTGCACAGATCCGAATTCTTGAATTCTTTCCAAACCTAGGATATCTTTACTATAAAGAAGTAAAGGAGATTTACGTGCAAATCAGCAAACTTTCCAGCAAGGGTCAGGTCACTATTCCCAAACCAGTGCGCGAGGCGATTGATCTCAAGCCCGGAGACATGGTTGTCTATGAAGTTCAAGACGACTTTGTCATACTCCGCCGAGCTGGACCTTTCGATTTCGCCTTCCACGCGGCTCTTTCGGACACTTTAGATGAATGGAGCACGCCGGAAGACGAGGAGGCATTTCGTGATCTTTGAGCAGTGGGACGTGGTGGTAGTCCCTTTCCCCTTTACAGAAAAGCCAACTACTAAGCGGCGTCCTGCTCTGGTTGCCAGCAAGCGTGCTTTTAATGAAAACGGCCATTCGATTCTCGCGATGATTACGACCAAAGCCCATCACCCATGGCCAGGAGACGTCGAGCTGAAGAACTATACTACCGCGGGGCTGGATTTGGCCTGCATCGTGCGACTGAAGCTTTTCACTCTTGATAATCGGCTCATCGTGAAAGCTCTTGGCCATCTATCGGAGACCGACCGAAGAATGACAGCTGAAAGTCTGCGCACGTATGTGGTTTGATTTCGGAACTGGGATCAACTTTATGGATTTGACTCTCAAAAAGGTTGCCGAGGCCATATGGGCAGCTTACCTTGATTATTGAGTGCCTTGGTGTTTTAGTGTCAGTACCTGGTCGGCACGGCAGCCCGAAAGCACTAAAGATCTGTGAGCTGTTTTCGAGTTAGGGCAATAATCGCTTATTTTACTGATGATCTTTCTCGGAATTGATTGTGGAACACAGAGTCTAAGGGTGGTGGCCTGGGATGCTGAGAGGGGCGCGCTGGATTCGGCCTCCACAAACTATGGTCTGATTGAGAATCTCCCCCCGGGACACAAGGAACAGCATCCGAGTACTTGGATTAAAGCTCTCGATGAGTGTCTCCGGGTCTTGCGTCAGCAGAACGTGGATCTGAAAGCAGTTCGCGGAATGGGTGTCTCTGGTCAGCAGCATGGCCTGGTGGTACTCGATTCGAACCACGAAGTCATCCGGCCTGCCAAACTTTGGTGTGACACCTCTACGGAGAGCCAGTGCCGCCATATTCTGGAGTCAGCAGGTGGTCTTGAAGTGTATATGCAGGAAATCGGCAACGGCCTTCCGCCCGGATTTACAGCTTCTAAGATCTCGTGGATCAAGGAGAATGAACCTTCGCGCTACAAGCAAATCCGCTTTATGCTCCTGCCGCACGATTATTTGAACTTCTACCTCACGGGTGAAATGGTTGCCGAACCAGGAGATGCGTCAGGAACGGGTTACTTCAAGGTTCGGGAGCGCCAGTGGTCTCGTTCAGCTCTTTCCTGGATCGACCCGGACCACGATTTAAAAGAGTGTTTGCCGCGACTAATCCAATCGGCGGAGCCAGCAGGCCAACTGAGACTCTCTCTGGCCAAACAATGGGGGATGAGTTCGGAGGTGGTGGTCAGTTCCGGAGGCGGGGACAATATGATGGGGGCCATCGGTTCAGGCAATGTCAGTTCAGGGACAGTCACGGTGAGTTTAGGAACCTCCGGCACCTTGTATAGCTACAGTGATTCTCCTGTGATTGACCCTGCGGGGGAGATTGCTGCTTTTTGCGACAGCACCGGAGGATGGCTGCCGTTGGGTTGCACTATGAACGTAACAGTGGCCACAGAAATGATTCGGTCCGGCTTTGTCTCTACAGAGCTGCAGGCTTTTAATGAAATGATCGAGCAAACTTCCCCTGGAGCAGAAGGCCTGGTGCTGCTGCCTTATTTGGAAGGCGAAAGGATGCCGAATGTTGCCCATGGAACGGGAATAGTGTTGGGACTGAGGCCCAAGACAGCCAGCCCGGCACATCTGGCCCGGGCCGCGATGGAAGGGGTCACAATGGGACTCTATTACGGTCTGGAGCGTCTGACCGAGCTTGGCATCTCCCCCACTGAGATTCGTCTAATCGGCGGTGGATCAAAGAGTCGGGTTTGGAGACAGATTGTGGCCGACATATTTGGCGTGTCCGTGGTTTGTCCAGAAAACCAGGAAGGGCCAGCCTTCGGGGCGGCTCTTCAGGCCAGGTGGTGTTGTGAAGGAGGACAGATCAAGGATCTGGTCAGTGCACACCTCTCCCTCGATGAAAGGACGCGTCATCAGCCCAAACCGGAACGACAAGCCGTTTATGGTGAGCTGTACCAGCTTTACAAAAAGTTCAGCCAGACCCTTATCAATAGCGAGGTCTTCGACGCTCATCGCAGTTTCATTGAAAGAGAAGATTGATTCATGATGGGGGATTACCAAGCACGTCCCTC
>JALLOM010000123.1 GCA_027717865.1 Acidobacteria bacterium AH-259-O06
TGTGAGAAATGCGGACTAGGAAAGAAGGTACATCGCCTGCGCCGGAAGGGCCTCACGGGCTCTCTTAAAAGCCTCCACTCGTACCTTTAGATTTCATTAACTTGGGTTGCTCAGCCTATGTACTCGGCACCGACATGACCTTCAGAGAAAAGCGTTCACGCTCATTAGTCCGTCCTTTTTCCTCCTACTTGCGCGGAAACGTCGGCGCTTGTACACCTTCGATAGTGACGTTGAGACAGGCAGGGAGTTCCGACGCCACAGCACGCTCAAGCGCCGGAGTAAGTTCGTGAGCGCGCTGGACAAACTCGCCGTGTCCGCCCAACGCTTCCACCACTTTGTCGTAACGGGACAGTAACAGTTCGCAGCCAACTGTACGCTCTGCGCCGTAGTTCTGGATCTGCAACTGATATTCGGCGTTCCATCGAGCGTCGTTCCCAACAATGGCGATGACGGGCAATTCATATCGTACAGCCGTGTCGAACTCCAGCGCATGATATCCGAATGTGCCATCGCCCAAGATAACAAATACCTGACGCTGAGGATATGCAAGTTTTGCGGCCAATGCCATTGGAAAGGCGCTGCCAATGGCACCGGCTGGACCGTTGATCAGCCGGATCTGTGCCTGCAGTCCCGCCTGAGCCCATTGCCCAAACTCACCACCGTCGCTGATGAATATCCCCCCTTGGTCGAAGAATTTCTGAAGTGCCTCACAGACGCGGAGAGGATGAAGGGGGGGCTGGTCCGAGTGGCGCAACTGATCCCACTCCAAGGGGACAGTGTTCCGGGCCGTTTCCACTTCGGTCCGCCAAGAACTGCCGGGCCATCTCCACTCCTTTGCCGCCACTACCATGTCGCGCACCACCCGTGAAGGATCGTCCGGGATCGCCAGCACAACCCGCTGGTGCTCGCGCAGTTGCTTCTCGTCGGCGTCAATTTGGATGAAGCGAGTGTCTTTCGAGAACGGTGACTCAGCGAAACGCAACGAGAAGTCCAGCTTTTTGCCCACCAAAAGCACCACGTCTGTCACAGCGAGAGAGTTTGTTGCCCTGTGCAGCCACGGATCGTTCACCCCTCGCGGGCTTTCCATCGGAAGAGCGGGGATACCGGTTCTCTCGGACAGGCGTTCCACCTCTTCCCAGCGCAGGGCCCGCGCCATCGCCGGTCCAGCCAAGATCAGTGGCCGCTTCGCTTCACTCAGCAGGTTAAGTGCTTTGGTAATCAATGAGTTGCGTCCCGAAGTTGAGAAGTGGGGAGTATTTCCGCCCTCTATTCGTGGGTGTTCACTTCTTTCAAGAGCGCTCGTGTTAGGGCTCTCCGACGAAGCGGATACGGTGGCTTCCAGGACGTCAGCGGGAAGGCTGAGATGGACGGGACCCGGACGGCCCACCTGAGTGAGGGAAAGTGCCGTGGTGATGTCTTTGCCGAGATTGTCGGGGTGGCTCACCATCCAGGCAGCTTTTGTCACCGGCAAGGCCGTAGCGACTTGCTCAATCTCTTGAAATGCACCTCTGCCGATCTCGGTGCGCGGGCAATGACCGCTCAACAGCACCACCGGCGACTCCGCCATCAGGGCCACGTACAGGGCGGAGAGGCTGTTACAGTGACCTGGCCCAGCCGTCACCAATGCAACGCCGGGCGTTTCGGTCAAACGCCCCCAGCCATCCGCCATGTGCACTGCAGCCGCCTCGTGCCGAGTGTGAACTAGTTGGATCTCACGGCCGATGGTGGCGTCGTAGACGGGAAGAATCTGGTTGCCGGAGAGCGTGAACAGGTGTTTGACTCCCGCAGCTACCAGCGATTGGACTAAAAGCTCGGCCGCCCTTTTTGGCATGGCTCACTCCTTGTTACTCTACTTCGTGTTGTTAAGGGGGCAAGAACTTCAGAGCGACCTTCCGGTCCAGTGAAGTACCTTGAGCCAGAAAGACTTCTCCCATTCCTGCCTCGCCGAGCTTCTCCAGAATCTTGTAATGGCTGATGGTCTCACTGACCACGCTCGCCCCCTTTCCCACTTTGTGCAAAGGGATTTTGCCTAAATGTTAACTCTTAACGGGTTAGAAAGCAATATCAACTATTTTATGTCCTGTTCCAGTTCAGTCCAGCGTCGCGGTCCTGGTGATTCTGAGCGAATGAACCCCTGGCAAAAAGAATCCCTCCAGGCCTCCAAAAGCTCGGAGAATGTTAGAATAGCTGCCCGACCCTCAAGGGCAAGATTTAGCGCAGCCGGAGCGCGAATGTATCCAAAGGACGTACGGTGAGTTGGCGAGAGAACAAGACACTCCAGCAGTTGCTGCTGGTGGTGGCGGCGTTGGCTGTAGGCGGCGTCGTAGCGGGGGCTCTGGTCCTGACCCGCACCACGCCGCCTAGAGAGGTGCGCCAAGTGGTCAGGCCGGTGGTTGACGTGGTATTGGCCCAACGGCAGGCCGTGCCGGTGAAGATCAAGGGCCACGGCACCGTACAGTCTACAGTGCGTACACAGCTAGTGCCGGAAGTGGGCGGCCGCGTGGTTTCCGTGCACCAGCGCATGTTCAGCGGGGGCTTTATTCCCACGGGTGAGCCACTGGTGGTGATTGACCGCTCGGATTACGACTTAGCTGTGGAAGAGGCACGGGCGCAGCTCGAGCAGGCCCGCGCTGCACTGGCAGCGATGGAGACCAGGGTCGCCGAAGCCGGGACGAACCTGGAGGATGCGAGCAGGGAGCTTAAGCGGGTCCAAGAGCTCTATGAACGGGGGGTGATGAGCAGGCGCGATGCAGATAAGGCCGAGACCGCGTGGCAAGTGGCGGAGATCCGCTTCCAAAAGGAGAAGGCGGAACTGAAGACCGTCCAGTCGCGCCTTGAGGCGGCTCGGGTGGCTGTGCGCAGGGCCGAGTTGAACCTGAATCGCACCCGGATCACACTGCCGTTCGATGCGGTAGTCCTCAGCGAGCACGTGGATGCGGGCCAGTACGTTATGGCCGGCCAGAGCATCGGCGAAGTGTATGGCACGTCCACAGTGGAGATCCCCGTGCCGTTGGAGGATCAACAGTTGAAATGGTTGCCGACGGTGCCCATAGCCGCCCACAAGAGCCCTAAGGTATCTTCGTCGCTGCCGCGGGCTGAGATAACCGCCCCATTCGCCGGCCGCATCCGCCGGTGGAAGGGGCACGTGGTGCGGACTGAAGGACAGATCGACCCCAAATCGCGGATGCTGAACGTGGTGGTACGGGTCGAGGACCCACTGCAGGGGCTATCAGCCGATCAGCCACCACTGCTTCCCGGTACTTTCGTGGAAGTGACCATCCATGGCACGACGCTCCGCGACGTGTTCCCCGTGCCAGACCATGCGATTCACAATGAGGACGAACTGTGGGTAGTGCGGGACGGACGCCTGCGAGTGCAGAAGGTGCGGATCGCTCGCCGCCAACGCGATTGGGTATATGTGGCCGCCGGGCTGGAAGAAGGACAGCAGGTAATCGTCAGTCCCATGGATGTGGTCACCGATGGCATGGAAGTTCGCGTAGCCAGTGGCTCTGGGGCCGCTCCGCCGCCTGAGGATGCAAATCCCGAGACTCAAGGGCGAAGGCCCAAATGATGGATACACAACATCAAACGCAGGATAGAGGAATGCTCTCCTGGTTCGTCCACAATAAGGTGGCCGCAAATCTGTTGATGCTACTGGTGTTAATTGGTGGTGTGATCTCGATGCTGCGGATGCGGCAAGAGGTGTTCCCGGACATCGCGACGGGCCTGATCACGGTGCGGGTTCCGTATCGGGGCGCCTCACCTGAGGAGGTGGAGGAGGGAGTAGTGGTGCGTCTCGAGGAGGCGATCGCAGGGATCGAGGGGATCAAGCGCATCCGCTCGGTGGCCGCGGAGGGCGAGGGCACAGTGATGGTGGAGCTGGAGGACTATGTGGACGAGCGCAGGGTGCTTAACGATATCGAGGCCGCAGTCAATCGCATCGAGACCTTCCCCCAGGAGATCGAGGAACCAATCATCAGCCAGGCCTCCAGGCGTGTCCAGGTGATAAGCATTGTCGTGTACGGCGAGGTGCCGGAGCGGACGCTAAAGGAACTGGCCGAGAGGATGCGGAACGAGTTGACCGCAATGAGGAACATCTCGCAGGTTGAGCTGTCCGGCGTTCGCCGCTATGAGATCTCAATTGAGGTTTCCGAGGAGGCGCTGCGCCGGCACGGCCTGACTTTCGAACAAGTGGCCACGGTAGTTCGCCAGTCCTCGCTGGATCTGCCGGGCGGGTCGATTGAAACCGAGGCTGGGGAAATCCTGCTGCGCACCAAGGGCCAGCGCTACAGCGGCCGGCAGTTTGAGGACCTCATTCTTATTACCCGCAATGACGGCACCGTACTGCGGATGGGCGACGTGGGAAGGGTGATGGACGGGTTCGAGGACTCGGACATCGCTGCCTTCTTCGACGGCAAGCCCGCCGCCGTCCTGAAAGTCTTTCGAGTCGGAGAGCAAGACGCGCTCGATGTGGCAGCCACCGTCAAGCGCTACCTGGAAGAGCAGCGAGAGTTGTTGCCCGCCGGTGTGTCAACCGATTTCTGGTTCGACCGCTCGCGTTACCTCGAAGAGCGCATCAACCTGCTGGTACGCAATGCCTACATCGGCCTCTTCCTCGTCTTTCTGTGCCTGACCATGTTCCTGAACCCGAAGCTGGCATTCTGGACGACAATGGGCATTCCCATCTCCTTCATGGGCGCTTTCTGGATGTTGCCGCAGTTCGACGTGACCATCAACATGATCTCAGTCTTTGGCTTCATCGTGGTACTCGGTCTTGTGGTGGACGACGCCATCGTGGTGGGCGAGAACATCTTCACCTACCGGCAGCAAGGCATGAATGCAGCCGAGGCTGCGGTGCGGGGAGTACGCGAGATGGCGGCACCGGTTACGGTAGCCGTTCTCACCACCGTGGTTGCGTTCATGCCGCTCCTGTTCACTTCGGGAGACATCGGCAAGATCATCAGTGTGATCCCGCTGGTGGTGATTGCTGTTCTACTGGTCTCGCTGGTGGAGGCGCTCCTGATTCTGCCGGCGCACTTGTCAGATTCACCGCGGGGTGGCGCATCGGGCCCGACCATGCAAGGCCAGTCCCGGGTGCAGACCATCCTCGACAGATTCATCCAGGGTCCGTACATGAGAACGCTCCAGTGGGCAGTGCACTGGCGGTATGCCACCATGGCTATAGCGGTGGCCTTGTTCGCCGTCACGATCGGCTTCGTGCTCGGCGGTCACATCAAATTCGTGTTCTTCGAAGAGGTCGATTCCGACAACCTGTTGGCAGAGCTGACCATGCCACAGGGGACGCCCGTCGAGCAGACACGGGCGGTGGTGGAGCGAATCCAGCAGGCGGCTATGCGCGTTGGCCAACAACTTGACGCCGAAGGCGGGACTGGCACGCCCTCTGTGTTCAGACACATCAGCACCACAATCGGTCAGCAGCCATTCAAACGTCTGATCTCAGGACCGGGCGGTGCGGTCCTGGCCACTTCCTTAGGCAACTCGCACCTGGCAGAGGTGAACATCGAACTGGTCTCCTCCCAGCACCGAGACATTGCGGCTGCTCGCATTGAGAATCTGTGGCGCCAGGAGGTGGGAGAGATCGCTGGTATCTCCTCGCTCGTTTTCCAATCCTCCTTTTTCTCAGCAGGGGAGGCGATTAACCTGGAGCTATCGCACCCCGATTTTGACACCACACTTCATGTGGTGGAGCAAATAAAGGAGGCGCTTCGGCAGTACCGAGGAGTCAGCGACATACAGGACTCGTTCCTGCCCGGCAAGCGGGAGATCAGGCTTTCCCTG
Organism: Acidobacteria bacterium AH-259-O06; assembly: GCA_027717865.1. Lineage (GTDB taxonomy): Bacteria > Acidobacteriota > UBA6911 > RPQK01 > JADFOI01 > JALLOL01. The sequence continues at coordinate 5,800 of JALLOM010000123.1, forward strand.
AAGGAGGAGGGTCGCACACTTGGACTCACATTGGCGGACCTGGCTCGCCAGCTCCGCCATGCCTTTTACGGTGCTGAGGCGCAGCGGATTCAGCGCGGTCGGGACGACATCAAGGTCATGGTCCGCTACCCGGAATCGCAGCGACGCAGCCTGGCTGATATCGAGACCATGCGAATCCGTCTACCGGACGGCACCGAAGTGCCTTTCGAGGCAGTGGCCCAGGTGAGCAGGGGGCGCGGTTATGCCAAAATCGACCGAGCCGAGCGGCGCCGCATTGTGCGCGTCACCGCCGACGTGGACGAGACCCTGCCCGGCGTTTCCGCTGACGGGATCAACGCTGATCTGGAGAATGTGGTGCTGCCACAGCTGCAGCAGCAGTACCCGGGCCTACTGTTCGGCTTCGAGGGCCAGCAGGCTGAACGGCGCGAGTCCATGCAAAGCCTCGGTGTTTACTCCGCGGTGGCCCTACTGGGTATCTTTGCCCTGCTGGGTGTGCTTTTCCGCAGCTACGTCCAGCCCCTGATCGTCATGTCCGCAATACCCTTCGGCCTCATCGGCGCTGTGGTAGGACACCTGATAATGGGTTTGAACCTGTCCTTTCTCTCCGCTTTCGGTGTTGTGGCCTTGACCGGCGTTGTGGTCAATGACTCCCTGATCATGATTGACCTGATTAACCGCCGTCGCAGCCAGGACGAGCCTCTGCGACAGGTCATCATGGAGTGTGGCATGCGGCGTTTCCGGCCGATCCTACTGACCACGCTGACCACCTTCTTCGGTCTGACGCCCATGCTTCTGGAAACCAGTCTGCAGGCCCGGTTCCTGTTACCCATGGCTGCCAGTCTGGCCTTCGGCGTGCTGTTCGCCACCGCCATCACTTTAATTCTTGTCCCCACGCTTTACATGATCCTCGGGGACCTGCGGAATCTGGTGGCTCCGTCGGCGCAGGAGCGAGCCGAAATGATCCACCCCTCAGCAGCAGGCCAGTGATTACGGACCGATGTCCTCAGCGACCGATCTTCCCACTGGTTGATCCAGGGGTGTTCATCCTGTTGTGCTTCCAGGGCCGGAGCCCCGGATAGGGTGTCCGATTGCGCCAGGCGGTCTGCCTTTTGCGGAATTAGCCGATTTGCGAGCTCTCCTCCCTCGTCCCACCGACTTTCTGAGCGGCCTGCTCGACCATTGGTGTTTTTATGTAGAGTGTCACTACCCCAGCCAACGAGGTCAAAATTTGCCGTCGGATCGGTCCTTGGCTACAATCAGGTGCAAACAGTGACAAAGACGCAAGCAGGATTATTGACTGTTCTGGTGATCCAATTTCTGGTCGTCGAAGGCGGCATTTCCTCCCCCACCCCTTCATTGGACGCTGTAGGTCAAAGAGAGTCCACCGAGTTCACATTTGCCCGCGTTCAATTCAATTCGTACGGGCGGTGGGGCCGAACTCCGGGATGGGCCCACGACTATCCACGGGCTGAGCGCAACTTCTTGACGATCCTTTCCGATGTGACCGGCATACAGACCTCGCCGGAATCCTATGTCATTGTTCAGTTGGACGACCCTGAAATCATGAAATACCCCATTCTGTACTTCAGCGAACCGGGATCCTGGAACATTACTTCCGAGGAGGCTGAAAACTTTCGGGAGTATGTGCGCAGAGGAGGCTTTGCCATTTTCGACGACTTCGACGGCCGCCGAGACTGGCTGAACTTTTACAGCTGTATCAAGCGAGTCTTTCCCGAACGGGACCTTGAGCTGCTCACGCTGGAGAATCCCATTTTCCACTGCTTTTACGACATCGAAACGCTGGACATGATACCACCGATGCGCTATCGCGAAGACCCCCTCTTTTATGGCATGTGGGATGAAGGGGGGAGAATCCAGATAGTTGTCAATTTCAACAACGACCTAGGCGACTTCTGGGAGTGGTCCGACGAATCAATATTTCCCATCCACCTCTCGAATGAAGCCTACAAGTTTGGTGTCAATTACATCATCTATGCGATGAGCCACTGACCAGAAGGGGAGTCTTCGAGAGATTTGGTTCCGTTCCACACGGCGTCCGGGGGCGGGGAATTAGCAAGAATTTACTACACTCTTGAGCACTGGAGAGACCTCCCACTCGGCGTGTTCTGGATCACCAAAATTTTATTGAGAGCAAGTTAGAATTCTTCTCGAATACCAAATATAACAAAGGAAAAGCGCGGTGCAAAAGGCGAAAGACGCAAGTTTAAAGGCTGGCGTGTTTCTATCCCGTGCTCCGTGCAGTGTATAATCGAAGAGACAATCTATAATCTGCCCTACGTCGGGGCGCTCATCACCGAGATGAAAGTTGCCCCAGCGGCGTGACGCCGCTAGCTGGAGGTTTGTTGTGAATCTGAAAAATCTTACCCAGATTGGCATTGCGCTCTCTGGGGAAAAAGACATCAGCAAACTCCTTGGAATGATTGTCGATGAGGCAAAGAATCTTACGGCTGCCGACGCCGGCACACTATACATCCTTGATGAGGAGAAAAAACATCTTCGATTTGAAATCTTGAAGAACGACACCTTAAAGACCAGGAGCGGTGGAAGCAGCTCGATGAAAATAACTTTGCTACCTGTACCTCTGGAAATTGAACAGAAACCTAATCACTCAAATGTATGCAGCTATGTGGCCTTAACAGGGCAGATCGTCAATACCCCCGACATCTACCAAGCACAGGGTTTCGATTTTAGCGGGACAAAAGCCTATGATGCCGCGACAGGCTATCGTTCTAAATCCGCCCTAGTGATCCCGATGAAAGACCACGAAGGTGACATCATTGGTGTTTTACAGCTGCTCAATGCCAAAGATCCGAACGGTGGCGGAATCGTACCGTTCGCTTCAGACAGCGTAGATCTTGTCGATTCCTTGGGCTCGCAAGCGGCAGTGGCACTGACAAACAGAAGATTGATTCAAGATCTGGAAGAAGCTCACCTGGATACCCTGCACCGCTTAGCGCTGGCGGCTGAATACAAAGACAAGGAGACAGTGTTGCACATACAACGCATGAGTCGCTACTGCGCCATTCTGGCTCGGGGTCTTAACCTACCTCGAAGCGATGTGGAAATCATTCTTCACGCTAGCCCCGTGCATGATGTAGGCAAGATCGGCATTCCCGATGCGATTCTGCTCAAGCCGGGCAAGCTCGACCCTGAAGAATGGATTCTCATGAAGCAACACTCAACCATAGGAGCACATATACTGAGTGGCTCTCAGTCAAGACTCGTACAGGCGGGTCAGATCATCGCCAAATCCCACCACGAGAAATGGGATGGTCGTGGGTACCCAGACGGACTGGCAAAAGAAAACATTCCGCTGTGGGGTCGGATCTGTGCCGTGGCCGACGTTTTCGACGCACTCACTAGTAAGCGTCCTTACAAGGAGGCATTTTCAAACGAGAAAGCTTTTAAGATTCTGAAGGAAGAGCGCGGCAAGCACTTCGACCCGCGTTTAATTGACGTTTTTTTTGAGCGACTAGATGAGGTGTTGGCAGTTCAGGTCTCACCTCTCAAATCGCTGTTTTGAGAGACTCTCCAGCCCGCATTTCTCACACCGGC
>JALLOM010000124.1 GCA_027717865.1 Acidobacteria bacterium AH-259-O06
TGCTCTCTTGGCCGACAATCGAGGATTGGAGAGCCAGTTGAAGATCCAGCGAACTGCCCGGTCCACATCGTCCATATAAGAATAAATGGATGGGAGGATGATCAGCGTGAGAAAGGTGGATGTGGTTAACCCACCGAATACGGCCAAGCTCACCGGTGCCCACATCCCTGAAGCACTGCCGGGACCCCTACCGCCCCCGCGGCCTCCGCCCATGGCTCCGGTCAGTTCGGGCGATAATATAAAGGGCAAGGTGAGAGGCAGCAAGCCGAACAGAGAGGTGCAGGCGGTCATCAGGATGGGTCTGAGACGATCCTTGCCACCCTGCACGATTGCCTCATTACAACTCAGCCCACTGCGACGCAAAAAGTTGATATGGTCTACCAGAATGATTCCATTGTTGACCACGATGCCGAACAGAATCAGGATGCCCAGGTAGGCATTTTGACTCAGGGCGGTGTTGGTCATATTGAAAAGCAGCGCTACTCCAATGATGGAGAAGGGTACCGTGAAGAGTATGGTCAGCGGGTGGAGGAAGCTTTCGAAGAGTGCAGCCATGATGATGTACATCAAGATGATGGCCAAAACCATGGCAAAAAGGCTGTCCTCCTCACTCTGACGTGCATCCCGCCAGTTCCGACCCATTCGCCAGGAATAACCAGCGGGGAGACCAGTGTTGGCCAGGACTTCTTGAATATCCTGTGATATGAAGAAAGTTCCACCTTCTCCCGTGTCGGCTACAACGCTGACAATTGCCTTGCGATCGTTGCGCCGAATAGAGATGGGCCCTTTGTTGTATGAATAGCTGACCACCGTATGTAAGGGCACCAGTTCGCCCTGTCGGTTCTCCAGATTGAGATTGAGGAGCTCCTGTAACTTGACCTCGTTGCTTCCCTTCAGCTGAAGGATGATGTCGATTTCACCCGTTCTACCTTTGAATCGGGTCGCGGCCCGAGTGCTGAGCGCCGAGCTGATGGTCCGGGCAACGGCAAGAGAAGAAAGACCAAGTTGTTCAATCTTTCGGCGGTCCACCGTCAAGTGGATTTCATCGTCTCCTGTTTCAAGGGTAGTCTGCACATCTTTTACACCAGGGATTTGAGCGACCTGAGCCTTAACCTCTTCGGCATACATCGCCAGGAGCGCGGAATCGTCGCCCCGGAGTTCCACTTCCACACCCATGTCGCTCCCGCCGCCGTAATGTCGCATTCTGCCTTGGCGGATTTCTATACCCGGCAGATCCGGGAGCATCGAAAGGATCTTATCTCGGATCTCCAAAGTTGGGGTGACCTCACCCTCTTCCCTCAGGTAGATATTCAGTTCACCCCGATAATGCCCACGACTGGAGTAGCGATTACTGTAGCGGCTGGCAACGCTGGCGATCTCCAGCTCCTCCTTGCGGTCAAGAAGGATTTTTTCAAGCCGCTCATAGATTTGCTGCGTCTCCTCAATGGAAAAGGAGCGTTCCATGTAGACGCTCAGTGAGATCATTCGTTCGGCTACGGCGGGGAGAAATTGGCGGTCAATCGAATTAAACAGTACGTACGAGGAGTATCCCACTGCAGCCATCAAGATCAAGGCGACAAACCGCCAGCGTAAGAGGCCCCGCATTAAGCGAGCATAGCTTGCAGTCATCCACACGAAGATCTTCTGTCTGGGTCGTTCCTTGCCGGTGAATAACCTGCTGGCGATCAATGGAACCAGGGTGAGTGCCACTATTAACGAAGCGACCAGGGAAACGGCGACAGCGGTGCCGAAATCCCCCGTAAAACGACCCGAAAACGAGTTTGGCAAGAAGATAAAACTGGCAAAAACAACCACCGTCGTCGCTGTTGACGCCACAACGGCCACCCCAACCTCTCGACTCCCTCTGAGGGCGGCTTCGCGCGCCGAGAGACCCTTGTCCTGTTTGTATCGAAAAATGTTCTCCAAAACGACCACACTGTTATCTACCAGCATCCCGATGGCCACCATCAGCCCCATCAATGAGATGATGTTCAGGGTGATTTCAGAACCGGCAAAGACGCGAAGCAAATACATAAAGGCAAAGGTGAAAACGAGTGATATGGGAATCGCGAGCGAAATAATCAGGGTACTTCGAAGCTTCAGAAGGAAGAGAAAAAGGACCACCATTGCCAGGCTGCCACCGTAGATGCCGGCCGTCTTCAAGTCATTCAGGCTTTTTAGAATCTGCTCCGACTGGTCACGAAACACTTGAATGGTGAGTTGACCCGAGTAGGCAGGCTCTCGCTCTATCGCCTCTAGCTCTTCACGGATCGCTCGACACACACTGACGACATTTGCAGTCGAGGCCTTGTAGACATACATGGTTACGGCGTCTTGTCCATTGAGCCGAGCAAAACTGTTCTTGAGTGGGAAGTCATATCGAACGGAGGCGACATCACCCAGGGTCAAGCGGCCCCTCTGCAGAGGCAGACTTGAAATATCCTCGAGGTCCATGAACTCCCCGACTGTTCTCAAGGTGTATTTTTTGCCCCCCTCAATGATGTAACCTCCGGAGAGGTTGATATTGTTGGTGCGTAAAACCTGCCGCAGATTGAAGACATCAATACCATGGGCGTGAAGAAGATTTTCGTCCAGGTCGATGATGATTTCTTTGGCGTCGAGGCCCCGGACATCCAAGTTGGCTACGCCATCGATCCGTTCGAGCCGTCTTCTCAGCACTTCCTCGGTGAACTGGTACAATTTGTCGCGATCTCCACTCCATCCAATGGAAAAGCGAAAGACAGGGAAGTCGGTGGTTTGGAATCTTCTAAGATAGACCCTCTCTATGTCGTCGGGGAGCTGGTTGCGCACCTGGTCAATTCGATCACGAATCTCCAGGGAAACCAGATCCATATTGGTTCCCTGCTCGAACTCTATGCGAATGTTACAACCGCTACTGGAAGAACTTGATCTGATACTTTCAAGATTGTTCAATGTACTTAAAACCGCTTCCAGGGGTCTTGTGATATTCCGTTCAACTTCCTCGGGAGAAGAAGAGGGATAATTCACAAAAATGTAAAGTGAAGAAGAGGAGTATTCGGGGAGAAGCGTCAGCGGCAGGCGTCCCAGGGAAATGCAGCCCAGTACCAGAATGGAAACTGTGACCATCAAAACAGTAACCGGTCTGCGGACCGAGTATTCGGATAAGTTCATGTCTTTTTCTCCCGAACAACCAGGGTGTAGAGAACCGGGACCAGTACCAGTGTTAAGAGCGTCGAAACAATGAGACCTCCAATAACCGTAATGGCGAGCGGCACTCTGAGCTCGGCTCCTTCACCCCAACTTAGGGCCATTGGCATCAACGCCAGGACCGTTGTACTGGTGGTCATCAGGATTGGACGAACACGCACCGCACAGGCCTCCTGGATGGCTTCGAATTTCGATTTTCCCTGTCGTCGCAATTGATTGGTAAAGTCAATTAAAACAATGGAGTTGTTGACCACGATTCCGGCCAGGATGACCGCTCCAATCAGAACGACTACGTTAAGAACCTGCTGGGTGACAAAAAGGGCCAGACACACACCGATGACTGCGAAGGGAATGGCGAACATGATGACGAAGGGCTGAACCAGTGACTCAAATTGAGAAGCCATGACCAAGTAAACCAGAAAGATGGCCAGCAGGATGGCGAACTTCATGCTCTGGAAAGCTACGGCCCGCTCTTCACTTTGTCCTCCCACATAAGCTGTGAAATCGGGGGGCAGCTGAAAGGAATCCAGCACAGCTTCCACTGCGGATACCAGACTCTGAAGATCAGTCCCATGAATGTTGCCACTAATCACGGCAGCTCGTTGGGGACCAATTCGGCGGATCTCAGATGGACCTTCTTCCAGACTCACATCGGCCACGGAGGAGAGTCGGATGGGCCCCCTTCCGGACACTTGCAGGACCATCTCTCTGAGGTCGGAAAGAGAGTGTCGGTCATCTTCCAAAACACGCACTCGGATATCAATCTTTCGGTCGCCCTCGTTAAACTCAGTTGGTATCTCGCCCTGGACCTTGTTCCGAATCAGCGAAGCACCCTGGCTGACACTCATTCCATAACTGGCAAGTTTGCGACGGTTGAATCGAATATGCACCTCCGGATTTCCCCCTTCGGTACTGGCCTTTAAATCGCGAAGTCCTGGAACGCTTTCAATCCTGTCCTTCAATCGCTCTGCGTGTACCTTGAGAGCATTGAGATTGTAACCCTGGACAATCACCTCGATCGGTGTCTTGAAGCTGAAAAGCGTCGGTCTTGAAAACTTGTAGTCGATGCCGGGAACATCCTGGAGAAGCATTCTAAGCTCGTCAATGACCGCATCTTCCCGTTCGTGCAGAAGACCCGGTTTAAGCCTGACCAGTGCCTGTCCGATATGCTCTCGCTCTTCAACAGCAGAGACCCCCGTCTGGTTACCAGAGCCAACAATTGTATAGAAACTTGCCACACCATTGAGCTGTTGTATCTTTCCTTCAACCTCTTGAAGTCTTTCTGCAGTCTCTTCCAAAGGAATTCCGGGGGTTAGCTGAAAGTCGACCAGAAACTCTCCTTGACTGATCTCTGGAATCAGTTCTGCCCCCATTTGAGACAAGAGCCTGAGTGAACCACCAAACAGAAGAATGGCCAGAAAGACAGCGACCCAGCGAGCCTTCAAGGCACCTCGCAAAAACCAGAGATAGACAGGGACCAGGGAAAAGGTTTTCTCGACTTTCCGTTTTTCCTGAGTCCTCTTCACGTCCTTTCCCAAACTTGAAAGCATGGGAATCAGCATAATTGCAACCAGCAGAGATGCCCCCAGTGAGAACGTTACGGTCATGGCTTGATCGGCAAAAAGCTGTCCGGCAACACCCTCCACGAAGACAATAGGGGCGAAGACACAAATGGTGGTCATGGTGCTGGCGACGACGGCCTGTCCCACTTCACCAGCCCCTTTGTCGGCCGCTTCTCGCGGGCCATAGCCCATACGGTGGTATCGATAAATCGACTCCAGAACCACGATTGAGTTGTCCACCAACATCCCGATCCCAAGGGCGAGGCCACTCAGAGACATGATGTTCAGCGAGACATTGAAACCGTACATCAGGAAAAAGGTGGCAACAATCGAGATCGGAATTGACAATGCGATGATTAGAGTACTCTTGAGACTTCTCAGAAAAACGAAGAGGACCAACACGGCCAAGATACCACCCACCACCGCGGTTCGAAGAACCTCGTCTATGGACTGCTTGATGAAGCGGGACTGGTCAAAAACGACATTGAATTCCAAAGGGTCACGTTTCCCTCGATAGTCTCGCTGCAGCTCGTCCAAACGCTCCCGGACCCGCTGAGCCACCGAAACGGTGTTGGCATCGGCCGCCTTGAAAACCGCAATCGCAACGCTCTCCTTACCGTTCAGTCGCGTGATGATGTTGCGCTCTTTATAGCCGGAGTACACTCGCCCAATGTCCTTCAGGCGAATCGGGGCACCAGTCCTCAGTGCTACCACCACCTCGTTCATTTCGTCAATCGCCTCGAATTCATTCAGCGTGCGAACCAGATACTTCGCTTCACCCTCTTTCAGAGTGCCGCCGGTCAAATTAATGTTCTCTTGTGCCAGGCGAGAGGTCAGATCCTGGATTGAAAGATTGAGTCCGGCCAGCAGTTGTTCGTCCAATTCAACTAAGATTTCTTCTTCCAGTCCGCCGGAGACCCGAACCGCTGCAACACCCGCGATACTTTCAATGTCGGCCCGAACAAATTCTTCACACAGGTAACGAATGGCAGCTAGATTGGGCGATCCGGTTACGCTGACACGCATGATGGGATCAGTTGATGGATCATAACGCAGCAAAATGGGTTTCTCGGCCTGGAGCGGCAGATTGACCAGATCCAGCCGTTCGCGAATATCCAGAGCCGCAAAATCCATCTGCGTGTTCCAGCTGAACTCGACGATAACATCCGACGTCTCGGGCTTTGAGACTGAGCTGACGCGCACCACGTTATTCACAACGCTGACCGCGTTTTCGATGGACTTGCTGATCAGGCTCTCAATTTCGGTCGGCGCCGCTGCTTCAAGGCGAGTCCGAACCGTAAGAGTGGGGTAAGAAATCTCCGGCAGCAGGTTCAATGCCAGTTGACTGTAGGATATCAATCCAAAGACACTGATGGCCACGAACACCATGGTCACCGTGACCGGTCGCCGGATTGAGAACTGGACGATTCTCACTGGTTCCCTCTGCTTATTCCATATTTTGACATCATCTCGCGGGCGAAGGCCCGCCGTTTTTGAGGATCGTTTGCCAGGTCAGGATCTTCGGCCAACTTTTCTTCATATTGCTTTCGGATCTCGGGATTTTGTAGCAACCGTGCAAGCATCTGCTCTCCTCTACCACCTCGCCCTCCTGCGGCACGCCCTGGCGGGCCGGGCGATCTCTGCGATTCGCCCCTCTGGAGCTGAGGACCGTCTGTCTCACTTGGTTGCCCTTGGGCTCTTGGGGGCTGAGGAGCAGCTGTCTCGTCCAGGCGCCGCTCAGCTCTTTGGGAGGGAGGAGTTGGTGTCTCTTCCAATTCAGGAATGGGCTCCGTTGTGTACTCCCAGTCTGCGACCCTCACCAGATACCCGTCATTGAGCGTCTCATAGCCGATTGTGACTACACTGTTTCCAGCTTGGACACCGTCCAAGACTTCGACCCAGTTTTCCTCAGAAAACCCCACCCGGACCTCCTGTTTGATAACCGTCTTATCGGGTTGAATCAAAAACACATAGTTCAGGTCCCGTTCCCGGAGAATAGCCTTCTTGGGAATCGCAATGGCAGCGTCGTGGGTTTGCGTCGCGATGTAAACGGTAGCAAACATTCCCGGTCGCAGGAGCCTTCCCGCTCGGGTAATCTCAATGGTCACCTTAACCGTGCCGGATGCAGCGTCGATCGTTGGACTGATCATTTTGATGCGGCCATTGAACTCGTTCTCTGGGTAGGCTTCAAACACTATTTGAGTCTCTTGTCCCGTCTTTAGTTGGGGGAGAGCCTTTTCGGGAACGAAGATTCTGGCCCAAAGCGGAGGGAATTCCTGAACGGTAAACATGTTTTCGTTCACATTTACACGGTCCCCGACATCCACGAGGCGTTCGGTGATGACGCCTTGAATGGGAGACGGGATTTTCGTGTACCCCAACTGGATTCCGGCGGCTTCAAGACGTACTTTGGCTGCCTCCAGTTGCTGCTTGGCATTTTCCAGAGCGAGCTCGTCAGTCCGATTTATCAGCTCCGCTTGATCAAACTCTTCCTGGCTGGTCAGCTTCTGTTCGAACAAGGACTGGGCGCGTTTATAGCTGGCAGCGGAAAGCTGGGCCTTAACCTCTGCCTGCCCCAAAGCTACGTTTGCCTGATCAACCGCGATCTGAGCCTGATCAAACTCGTTGCGAATCTCAGTTTCGTCCAGTCGGGCCACCAGCCAGCCCTTGTTCACCCGATCACCTTCTTCAACATACAGGTGGGAGACGATTGCATTCAGCGTGGAGTAAATCGTCACGTCGCGAATCGATTCCAATGTCGTGTTGGCAATAATAAAGGTGGAAATCGACCTTTTCCCAACCCGGTGGGCCTTCACACTGATCGCCGTGTCCCCCCCTTGCGTCGAGCCACCAGAACCGCCACGCTCTCTGCGCGGGTTCCTCGCTTGGCCGGGTCCCAAACTTTCCGTAGAGCAGGAATTAAAGAGAAACAACAAAAATAATGTTGCTAGAGCTTTTCTTGTCACTGGCTTAATACACTCCATCCTCAACGCCAATCGATACTGATACAGACCAATACGCTATTTGCGTGAAGTTGTTTCTCAAGTCACCATAATCCAATTCCCTCGGCCTCCTCAGCGTACCGTAAGGGGCGAGCCACCGGCTCGCCCCTACCCAGGTCGGCGCTTCCGCCGCTTCGTGACGAGCCGGTGTCAGAAATGCGATCTAAGAAATGCCGGCCTGTCTTCACTGGTGAATCTCGGGCGTAGTTTCCGAAACGTGTTATCATTTTGGCATGCCGCATTGGACGGAGAAAGTACCAGACGAAGTAGGAGAAATTCTTATCGATGAGCGGCAGATTCAGAAAAGGGTGGCGGAGCTGGGCGGGGCAATCACTCGAGATTATCAAGGCAAAAACCCACTTTTGATCGCCGTTCTTCGAGGCGCGGCGATTTTTTATGCTGATCTCATCCGCCATATCGATTTGAAGCTGCGCATCGACTTCATTTCCGTTTCAAGCTACGGAGCCGCCACCAGGAGTTGCGGAGAAGTGCAATTACTCAAGGATGTCGAGAGCAGCATTCGAGCAGTCGATGTCATCCTGGTCGAAGACATCATTGATAGCGGATTAACCGTTGACTATCTGCTGCGAAACCTCAGAAATCGTGGGCCTGCCTCCTTGCGGACCTGTACTTTTCTATCCAAACCATCCCGGCGACAAGTGCAAGTTCAGATCGATTATGTGGGCTTTGAAGTCCCCGATCGATTCCTTGTCGGCTATGGCTTAGACCATAACCAAAAGTACCGTAATCTTCCCTTCATCGCAGTTTTGGACGGGGTCTGACCCCTCTCACCCCCTCTCAGACCCCGTCCAAAAAGCTGGTGCCGGCGGGCGAAGGGATGCCAAAATTTTCAGCTACACGATTCCGAGGCGCTGTAAATTTGGGATCTTCAGTCGAGCACCAGGATGAGGATGCGTCGAAATTTTTTCATATGTGGCGGATAACGTGTCGCGGATCACGCAGATTTTCCTATGAGCCTATTGTCCCTTTACCGTATGCAGCTTCATCAAACTTGTGTGCCCTTTCTCAACGATCGGAGCACCGGTAAGGATGATCAGGTTGTCACCTTTTTGAACCAGCTTTTTTTCCAGCAGCAGTTTTTCCAGCTCCTGAATCAGCTCATCCACATTGGCGATCTCGCGCATGCACATGGGCTTAACGCCCCAATACAGAGCCATTCGATTGACCATGTGTGGATGCGGTGTGAAGCCCAAAATATCCGCTGTAGGCCGATACCTGGAGATCAGACGAGCTGTGGAGCCGCTTTGAGTAAAGGCAACGATGGCGCGAGCCTTGATATCTTTGGAGGCGTGGTAAGCCGCATTACACACCGCTGCAGGAACGGAGAGAGTCCCACTGTCCCGCGAGAGCACCCGTCTGAACTGAGTTTCCAGCCTCTCGGCCTCGATGATAATCTTTGCCATCATTTCCACTGATTGAACGGCGAAACGGCCTTTGGCGGTTTCACCGGACAGCATGAGTGCATCGGTTCCGTCAAATACCGCATTGGCTACGTCGGAGGCCTCCGCCCGCGTAGGCCGGGGATTATGGATCATGGATTCCAGCATCTGGGTGGCAGTGATCACCGTCTTTCCGTTCTT
>JALLOM010000125.1 GCA_027717865.1 Acidobacteria bacterium AH-259-O06
CCTGTGCTACCCTGTCCCTTTCGCAGCTGACAGCGATGTGCCCGCAGTCACTAGCAAGCTCCAGGGTTTCGGCATTCAATAACTTGGCAAACTCCAGAGCGGGCTGCGGGTTGACCATGTGATCCTGCCTCGCGACCACTACCAACACCTGAGCTTGGACCGCTGAGGCCGCTTTTTGTAAAGATCCTGCGAATGGAGCGGATACATCGTGGGACATCATCGCGCGCAGCTGGCTGGCCCAGTTTTTCGAATGGAAGCGTCTGGGAAAACCGGCATCAATCTCCTTGAGGAACTGGGGGAAGGCGTCGTGAGAGGTTTGGTTTACCCTGTGCTGAGGCGTGTACAGGGCGAATTGGTGGATCAGGGCCACAGTTCTCATGGCCTCCTCTTCCCCGCAGCGGCACTGCCGGACGCCTTCAATGGCGCGCATTTCTGCCTGCCACAAAAGGAGGTCATTAGAAGCCAGGCGGGGAGATCCGACAATGGGCACCGCCCTGCCTAGAAAATCGGGGTAGGAAACCATCCACTGGAAAGTCTGCATCCCACCCATGGAGATGCCCATGACAGCCCGCAGATGGGAAATGCCTAAGACCTTTGTGAGAAGCTGGTGCTGAGCATTGACCATGTCCCGAATGCTGAATTCCGGGAAGGAATCGCCTGCCTGCACTCTGCTCTTGGAGGGAGAGGAAGAAACGCCGTTGCCGAATGCATCTACTGCAATGACGAAGTATTTTGTGCTATCGACCAGCTTTCCGGGACCAATCAGCGGGATCAAATCTTCAGTGGTGCCGCCGAACCAGCTCGGAAAGAGAATGGCATTGGACTTCTGAGCGTCCAGCTCCCCGAAGGTACGGTAGCCGATCCTACATTCGTGAATGACCGCTCCACTTTCCAGGCGGAAATCACCCAGTTCAGCAAACCGCTGCCCAGGCTGCCCAACGATGTGCAATGGGAGGCCCAGCAGAAGGAAAAAAGTCAAATAAAAATGGCGACGACGCATTTCTTCTGTTCCCTTTCCAGTGCTCAAAAGCCAGCACGACAGCACCAGCCGTAAACATTTCTTTCATGATCTTATACACTTTCCTGCCAGGCGGGCAATGAGCGTTCGTCCAATCGATCGGCACACTTAATGGAACTCTACGGGAATGATATCCCGGTTGCCAGAGGCTGAAGCTCTTCATATGAACATTACAGAACCCACAACAATGCTGACCGACTATGCCTTGGCCGGCCTTGGCACGTGGCTTGGCTGGAAGCTTTTTCTACTGTCCGCTTCACGCCGACAGAAATCGATTAAACTTTGGGCCGGGGCTTTTATTTCTACGGCCTTGGCCGCCCTTGTGGGAGGAACCTCCCACGGATTTGCCTTGATGCTCAGCAGCGGAATCACCGGAGCGTTGTGGAAACTGACATTGTATTTGACCGGATTTTCGAGCTTTTTCCTCCTCTCGGCTGTTATCTTGGCTTGCCTGCCGCACCCTCTCAACCGGTGGGGTCTGGCCCTGTCTAGTGTGAAGCTGTTGGTATACCTGGCGTGGATGTTCAATCACGATGATTTCCGATTCGTCGTCTACGATTACGGATCTGCTATGGCCCTCATCCTGATGGTTCAAGTTCGCAGCCTGTACAAAAGCCGATCCCAAAGTGCAGCCTGGATCGTGGGCGGAATTTTGGTGTCTTTCCTTGCTGCGGCGATTCAGCAGAGTGGATTCTCGCTGCATCAGCACTTCAATCACAATGATCTCTTTCACGTGGTTCAGATGGGAGCCTTATACCTCCTGTATCGTGGAGGAGTTCTGCTGAGTGATTAGGGGGGGTTGGGGGTCAGACCTTGAGCCTTCTACAAATAGATCGTGCCCTCCAGATAGCGGACAGCGCGACCGGCGATGATGACTCTGTCAGCGTGGTACTCGCAGAACAGTTCTCCGCCCCGGGACGAGACTTGAAGCGCATGCAATTGTTTCTTCCCCAGCCGATCCGCCCAGTAAGGAACAAGAGTACAGTGAGTCGATCCTGTGACAGGATCTTCGGGAATACCAAAACTCGGAGCAAAATACCGAGAAACAAAATCGGCTGTCTTCCCTGCTGCTGTCACAATCACACCCATGTTTTCGAGTTGCCGCAGCAGGTGCAGATTCGGCTTCAAGGAACGCACTTCCTTCTCTGTCTCGAAGACGGCCATATAATTCCCCGATTCCTCAGATTCCCCAGCTGACCAGATCTCTCCCGGTGCGTGACCGAGCGCCTCCCACAATTCTGCTGGGCTTTCGCACTGTCTGGGTGCTAATACGGGAAAGGACATGGCCAGTAGGTCCTCCCGCCGTTGGACGGAAAGCAGTCCGCTCCGGGTCTTGAATTTCAGAATTTCACTGTTGTCACCGAGGTAATCCCAAATGACAAAAGCCGATGCCAGGGTAGCGTGGCCACATAAATCTATCTCCGTCGTTGGCGTGAACCATCTCAGTTCATACCCATCTTCTTGTCGGACAAAGAAAGAGGTTTCGGACAGGTTGTTTTCGGCGGCGATGGCCTGAAGTTGCTTGTCGCCCAGCCATTTCTCAAGCGGACAAACGGCAGCCGGATTCCCAGAGAAAAGTTTGCTCGTGAAAGCGTCGACCTGGAAGAAAGGTATCTTCATGCAAGGATCCTCCCCGTGGCTATTTCACAATCAAGGCAATTCCAGCCAAGAGCAGGACAATCCACGAAACGAGTTTCATGTGATAAACATAGCAGTTTCGTTTCCTGTCAGCCGTGCTCATTGATTTCATTTCCAGGTAGGGGATCGGCGCCCGTCGATACCAACCGACCACGGTAGCGGCTTGGTTCTGCAATTCTGAAGCCCGGAGGAGCCCGAAAAAGAACTCCCAGATGCGAAGCGGCTGCCGGTAATCGAGGAAGATAATCCCGCTTTCATCTTGCAAGACGAAGTCTTCAGACCAGATGAGCCCCGGCACCCCTCGGCCAATGATGGTTCCACTGAGCGTGCAAGGCACCGGTCGCACCGCCGAGACTTTCACTCCGCGCAGCAGCGAGGCCACGTTCATCTGCGGGAAGACGCCATGACGATAGCTAAAGCCCAGTTTGAGCAATCCACCAACAGCAAAAGCGGCTATGGCAAGTCCGGCATCGGTCCAGGACGCTCGAACAATAGCAAACAGGATGAACGGACTAGCCACAATCAAAGGCAGCCACATCATCAAAAGGTCGACAAAGAACTCATCCCAATAGCTCTCCGGTTTTCGCAGATCGAAACGAATAAAAGGCTCCAGTCCCATCGACTCCGCCTGATTCCCCAAGTACCTCATACGATTGGCGACCAAAGGGTGGGTGGAGTGGAATTCATAGTATTTCGCCCAAGGGTTCCACAAATCCCACTTCATGGCTCCGGCAATGGTTTCCTTACTCAGCTCGTCCGAAACTGCCCCTCCACCACCTGGAGCGGAAAGGTAGCTGGTGATGGCGACGGCCTGGGCTGCTCCCGGATCGAAGATGCCCAGCGCACCTAGCGCTTCCAGCGTGCGTGACCTTGGCTCCTTTTTTTCTTTCCTCTTCTCTTTTCCCGCCAGGCCGTAGGCGATCTTGACCAGAGCGGAAGACAGCAGGTTGGGACTTCGAGTCACCCTTCCTGCAAAGCGGTCGGCATAGTATTCACGAGTGCGGGAAAACCAAAGAACAATGTACTGCGAGATGATGTCGAGAATGTACGCACCGATGGCCACGGCCATCTGGTACCATCCGCCTTTATCGCTTCGGCTACTCCCACGGGCTCGGGTACTCATCAGTGCTCGGTAGATATAGTAAAAAATGAGCGGCACCAGCTGGACAATGGTCATCAGCAGCATGTCCCAGTGTTTGGCATGGCCAATTTCATGGGCGCCCACCGCCTCTACCTCGTCTTCCTCCAAAAGATCCAGAATTCCCTGGGAGATGACGATCCGCGCGTTGTCCGGGTGGTGCCCATAAGTGAAGGCATTGGGGGCACCGTCTCGAATCAGTCCCATGCTGGGTATCTTCATGCCGATGCGACCACAAACTCTTTCAAGAAAGTGTTGTAGATGATCGGGAAGCTCGCCGAACTCCAGCCACTCCAGGCGGTAGAAAAAGCGTAAGGAGAGATCCATCAACCAGGGGCCGACAACAAATTGGATCAAGGCAATCGCAATGCCCATCAGTAGAGCCACCCCTGGATCGAGTCCGGCAAACTCAACAGCCGTGATCAGCAGCAGTACAAGAAGACCGTAGAGAAGACCAAGGGTCCAGGCCGAGCGCAGTGCAAGGTTGGGCAATTGAAGGAGGGCAGGAGCTGCGCCAGCGCTCCTGCCTGGCCCGATTTCTCCCGTCGAGAGTGGCCTGTCCATGTTGATGGAGAGCTTGGCCCGGCGCTTGGCTGCCCCTCTGACTTTATCGAGTTCCTCACTGTCAAACCAGATGCCGCCTGTGTCCGTGCACGTATCTAGTTGAACCTCATCTGCTGAGCCGGCAAACAGCGTCCACTGGTGCATGAGACGATCCGTTCTTGGACTCAGGCGATCCCCCGGCTTGGCATTTTGCATTCCCTTTTCAATTGCCTGGCACATGCGCCTGCGGTTATTGGTGAAGTAGAAAATTTCTCCTTGCTCCAGCCAGATTCCATTGCACTGGGGACAGTAGTCCACCTCAACACCTTGTTTGGTCAATCGGCTGATGAGATCGACTTCACGACAGTTTGGACACTTCATGAGAGGGGCTAAAACCTCATTTCCTATCAGAGGACTATTCATCGAGTAGGCGATATGCCTGGCTCTCGGGTTGCTTGTGCGGGCATTTCTGGCAAGATACTAAACTCGCGACATCTGAAAAGCAATGAAAATTGGCGGGCGGATGTGAAACGATCCGCCCGCATGGAGGCTAATTCCAGCCGAAGCACTCAGAAAGATATCTTGACATGCCCGGCCCGAAGATGTTGAGGTTTTCCAGCGTAGCTGTGATTGTTAGGCAACATTTGAGCGGATTTTGCTCTCTCATCCTTGTCTTTAAACTTGCCGTCACTTTCCTCGCCGCTCAAAAACATGAGTACGAGGTGGTGGTTTATGGCGGGACGGCGGGAGGGGTGATCGCCGCGGTAGCGGCCGCCCGCGAAGGGACCACCGTCGCCCTCTTGGAACCCGGAAAGCACCTTGGCGGCATGGTCAGCGGGGGATTGAGTCGAACCGACCACGGCAAGCAAGAAACCATCGGCGGCTATTCCTTGGAGTTCTTCAAACGCGTGGGACGCCACTATGGGGAGGACATCACTTGGTACTTCGAACCTCACGTCGCCGAAAAAGTGTTTCAGGAGATGGTCCGAGAGAGCAACGTCATTGTGTTCTATCGACACCGGCTTAAAGAAAAAGGCGGCGTGAAGAAGAAGGGCACACGCATCACCGAGATCATAATGGAAAATGGCGCCTCCTTTAGGGCCGAAATCTTTGCCGATTGTACCTACGAAGGAGATCTGATGGCCGCGGCGGGCGCCTCCTACACCTGGGGACGGGAGGGGGTCAAAGATTATAACGAGTCACTGGCAGGCGTACGTCCCAAGGATCCGCATCACCAGTTCGATTTCCCGGTGTCAGCCTACGCCGAAAAAGGGAAACTACTGCCGGAAATCCAGAAGGAACCCCGAGGCAAACTGGGAAACGGTGACAGAAAAGTGCAAGCCTATAATTTTCGCATGATCTTATCCAACGACTCCACCAATCGCCTCCCTTTTCGCAAGCCGCCAAACTACGATCCCTGGCGATACGAACTGCTGGCACGCTATCTCAAAACCTTCTTGACTCAGCGGCGCCGAGCACCACGCTTGAATGAAATGTTCCTTCCATTTCCCATACCCAATAAGAAAGCAGACTTCAATAACCGCGGTCCCTTTTCTACGGACTACATCGGCAAGAACTGGGAGTATGCAGACGCCTCCTACAAAAGGCGTGCAGAGATTCGGCAGGAACATCTCAATTACATCAAGGGCTTGTTCTACTTCCTTGCCAATGACCCTCGAGTTCCTAAGTCCTTGCAGGATGAAATCAACCAGTGGGGGCCGGCTAAGGATGAGTTCGTGGACAAAGACCACTGGCCTTATCAACTGTACATTCGCGAAGCCAGGCGTATGGTGGGCGATTTTGTCATGACCCAGAAGGACATTCAGATAGAGCTGAGCAAGGAAGACGTCATTGGCATGGGCTCCTACAACAGCGATTCGCACAACGTACAACGCTATATCACCGAACAGGGTAATGCGCAAAATGAAGGCAACATGGAGGTTCGGGTCACTCCTTATCACGTTCCGTATCGTGTGATGCTGCCTAAAAAGAAAGACGTGTCCAACCTCCTGGTCCCTCTATGTGTCTCAGCAAGTCACGTCGCCTATTCCACGCTGCGAATGGAGCCGGTTTATATGATCATGGGCCATGCCGCAGGTGTGGCGGCGAAAATGGCGATCGAGAGCGGCAAGGTAGTCCAGGACATTGACACCGAGGCACTGACAGCCAAGCTTCGAGAACAGGAAGCCGTCATGGAATGGGCCAAGCGGTGAAGAATTTTTGCCGTGATTAACGGTCCGCCCTTCGGAAATGCTCCGGGAAATCTTTCTTGTAGCGCCTGAGCAGCGCAGCCACGTCTGTTTTCACGAGATAAATCTTGCCGCGAATCTTTTTTGACTCGCCTGGCTTGAGGCCGCCGATGCGAAAATCCGAGTGCAGACAGACGATCACGCCCTGGAACAATTCCTGGTAGGGCTCCCAAGCGGTGGCCATGATCATCTTCTGGTCGACCGAAAAACAGCCAATCAACCCGTTACTGGGAACCAACTTGCTCAAGGGGCGGGGATTGACGTCGTCCCGGTCCACACGCTTGGGGCACCAGACTTGTCCCGGAACGTACCGGGCTTCCGTGGCCCAATCAGGCGTTGGCATGCGGGTTAGCTCACCGTCAAGAAAGATGAAGCTCTTCTCTAAATAGGTTGTCTGGGTCCGGCCTGTAAATGTGCCCACTCGAATGCAGGGTTGTGCCCAGTGGGCGAGAGAGGGCTCGTTTGTGGGATTGGCAGCCACCAGTCGAAAGTCAACTTCGTCGTCATAGGCACGGATTTCATGGTCGACGATCACTCCGTCGTTCAGGGTGCACCTCAATTTGAGAAACTTACCATCCCTGCCGGCAGAAACCAGTTCCGTACGGTGGCCGATGACTGTCTCTCTCCAGTCGCGATGGGTCGAGCCGGGACGGCAGTAAGCCTCCAGATACCAAACCTTCAGTTCTTTTCCCGGCAAATGAGCACCCTGGATGGTGAGGATGTTCTTCTCCCAAGCCAGACGCAGTCCCGGTTCCTTTTCACCGGCACTGCTTCCTGTTTCAGCAGTTCCGGGGACTGCTACTAAACTGCAACCGACAATTAAGAAGCAAGCGAAGTGGCATAGAATGGATCGCATTGGAGGGCCCTCTTTACTCTCTTAGACCGGATGAAAAATTCTTACCATAATTGTATGGCACCCCAAATCGGCGTCGGCAGGAAACGCAAATCGGGTCGGATGGGCGCTTCAGATCCAGCGGAGAGTCGTCTCCTGTTCGACCTGCTTGAACTCCGGATCACCGGTCACCAATTCGGCCTTCCGCTCGCCCTTTCGCGCCATCATCGCTTCCGTTCGCATCGCTTTTCAGCCCGGATTTGATTTGTCAATGAACAGGGCTGAATTCACGCCATCAGCGTACAGCAATGGGATTTCCCGGCGAGCCGGTGGCCCCTTTCAGTTTCAAGGGAGCAAAGATAAAGGCAAACTCATAAACCTTATCCTTGGCCAGCTCATCCAGATTCAAATTTTCCAGGTTGTAGATTCCGTTTTTGGGGATCAGCCACTGGTGTACCTCAAAGGGTCGGTTGGGATTGTCCCCTGGTACGGCCTCTACAGACCAAGTGTCTCCACCAGTAAGGACAATCTTCTGCTCAATCAGCCACCGGGCGGCAGCCAGTCCGATTCCTGGCTCTCCTTCGTTGTATTTCGCATTATCCTTCATCCAGAAGGCACCGTGGCCGGTATGGAAGAAGATCGCATCACCGCCACGAATGGAGACACCCTGCTTTTTCAACGCGCCCTGCAGGTCTTCGGGGGCAATAATATAGCCAATCTCCAAGCGTTCAACTCCCTTATAGGCGGCCACATCAATCAGTATCCCACGGGTGAAAAAGACTCCTACATTTTCCACACCCAGCTTTTCCAGGCCATACGCTTTGCTGAAATCCGACCTCTTAAAGCCGTTGTAAAAGTAGTCTTCGCCGCCCACCCGGACACCGATGTGACCCAGCCCGTCGAATTGAGTGCCAATCTGGCCAATCTCCCCGCTAAACATCTCATCGTGCCAGACCAACTGGTTCTCTCCCAATGGCCCCCCACTGGGTGAACTGACTATGGTCAGACTGTAGTGCCGGCTACCAAAGAGCGGCATCCCCGGCTCGTAGGTGCGACCCAACTCATAGATCTTGCCCTCTTTGATCAGCTTCACCGCCTCCATCACTTTCTCAGGTGTAATTCTGTTGATGGCCCCGCGCTGGTCGTCGGGACCCCACTGTGAGGGCCACCACCTGGGGCCAATAGGTGTATCTTGTGCCGTGATCGGCTCAGCAATTGCAAGGACCATCAATAGAATCAGTCCAAGACGAACGCCAAAAATAGCAGCCAGTCCCTTCATTGTTGTACCTCCTTTGTTGTTCCAAACCGCTTTCTTACGCTTTCGCTTCTTTCAACAACCGCGGCCATCGACACCTGGTTCTCGAATCAGCCAAATCCCAAGGCTGATTATCCACTCAGCCAATAGGCCAAATGTGTAAAGGCCCAGCTCTGACCCGCATCATCTCCACAGATGGTGGGGGATCATCTTCACTCCAGTCGATAGGCGGATTTCCAACAATCGTAAGTCCTCAGAGAGTTAAAGACAAATAAAAAACTACAGCGGCAAGACCCCCTCTCTTCTTTGCCCCTTCCTCAGCAATGAGATACAATGCCCCCAACAATAAGCAAAGGGTGTTTTTCTCATTCAGTTGGCGCCCAACCGAAAGATCACCCTTGGCAAACGGGAACCGATTGATGATGAAGGAAGAGCGCCGCTCGGGAGGAAGACGATGACGAGTTTTAGTGAGCGTCTGATTAGAGCAGCCAAACTCGATGTTCACATCTATGAGGAGGTAGAAGCTGACGCTAGTGCCACTGGCCAGGCGATGACTGTGGTGATTCTCTCAAGCGTGGCTCAGGGCATCGGCACGCTCAAGCTGGGAGGTTCTGCGGGACTGCTCGCAGGTGCCATCGGCG
>JALLOM010000126.1 GCA_027717865.1 Acidobacteria bacterium AH-259-O06
GTTCTTGTCTTTGGTCTCGGACCTGTCCAAGCACAAACAAGGGTCCGAACCCCCGTTCGGATTCCAGACGTTCCGGGCTACAAGACTCTGAGGTGCGATTTTCACATTCACACTGTCTTCTCTGATGGCTCGGTTTGGCCGAATATCCGATCGGAAGAAGCTTGGAGAGAGGGATTGGACGCGATTGCCATAACAGATCACATCGAGTATCAGCCCCACAAAGACGACCTGCCGACCAACCACGAGAGATCGTATGAGATCGCGCAGCCACATGGTGAGATGCTTGACATTATCGTCATTCGCGGATCGGAGGTCACTCGGGACATGCCTCCGGGCCATCTCAATGCCATCTTTCTGACAGAGGTGAATCCGGTAGATACAGAAGATTGGCGGGACGCCATCAGAACTGCACACGAGCAGGGAGCATTCATCTTCTGGAACCACCCCGGCTGGCAGGGGCAGCAGCCGGATAGCGTCGCCAAATGGTACGCGGAGCACACCGAGCTGGTTGAGAGAGACATGCTGAACGGTATCGAGGTCGTCAATGCTCGGGAATACTACCCCGAGGCGCATCGATGGTGCATCGAGAAGAAGCTCACGATGCTGAGTAACTCGGATATTCACAACCCTTTGAACCTCGACTACCACGTCCACGCTGGAGACCACCGGCCGCTGACGCTGGTCTTCGCTCGGGAGAAGAGTGCTGAAGCGATCAAGGAAGCCTTGTTTTCAAGACGAACAGCCGTCTACTCGGGGGAGGTACTGGTCGGCGACGAGGAGTTCCTGAGACCGATCTTTTTCAGATCGCTCGAAGTAAAGAACCCAAGTGTCACCGTTCACGGCCAAAGGAGTGCGTACATCCAGATCCGTAATCACTCCGACATCACTTATGAACTGAACGGAAGCAACGAACTGGAAGAAATCTCGGTGCCAGATCGTCTGGTGTTGAGTGCCGGAAAGACCGTCCTGCTGGGGATCGCCGGGACGTCGGAGCAGCGTTCCGGCAAGAAGCGGTTCAAGCTTTCCTATATGGTGGACAATCTAAAGGTCGCGCCGGATCACGGTATGCCGGTCGAGTTCGATGTCGAGGTGACCTTTGTACCGTCAGAGGAGTGACACCGGATCGGAGATTCCCCCACCACTTTTTTCAACGCTCCTCGGTAATTCAAATTGGTGGTTTTGCAAGGGCTTCTTCTTTTTAATCCGGCACGCTTGTTTTCCTGAAAGCCGGATTTCACTATAAAAGTCTGGTTTGTATAATTAGCAAGATCATCTGAACGGAGCAAGACATGCGGCGAGTTTCATGGCTGGTTTTCGTGTTTAGTATCTTCTGGGGATATGTGTGGGCCGAACCCCCCGAGCGGGTTCAAGTGGTTCGAGCACCCAATGGTGGTGTGGTCCCGGATGCGGAGGTGGATTCAGAAGGGGGGATTCACCTGGCGTATGTAACGGGGCACGACCTCTACTATGTGAAATCGGTCGATGGAGGGAAAACATTTAGCAAGCCGATCCGAGTGAATTCCGAGGCGGGGACTGTGCAGTCTGGAAAATATCGCGGCCCGGATCTTGAGCTGGGAAAGGACGGACAAGTGCACGTTATCTGGTACACAACGGCCTATCACAGGCACCTGCCCAAGGATCAGTGGGGCGTCCATTATTCCCAGCTGGATTCCTCCACGAACACTTTTGTTCCCAGCCGGAACCTGAACCACCAGCCGAGCGACAATTACTCACTCGCTGCGGACAGGGAAGGGACGGTGGCTGTCTTTTGGACGGCGCATGGCTTGTACCTAAACCTGTCGCGTGATGATGGGAAGGCTTTTTCAAAGCCGCAAGTGGTACACCAACGGGTTGATCCATGCGAGTGCTGCGCCACCCGGGCACATTTTTCTCCGAACGGAAATCTGTTTTCCCTTTACCGTGAAAAGGCGAACAACCTCCGTGACATGTACCTCTTGGCTCTGCTCAAAGACGAAGCTGCATTCTCACTAGGGAAACTCAGCGGGAAGTCATGGAAGATTAACGGCTGCCCCATGACGGGGGCTTTCTTAAGTGGTGGAAAAGATGAGGGTCTCGTGGCAGCCTGGGAAACCAAGGGCCAGGTTTATTTTGCACGCCTCGATCAAAGGGGTCAGATCCTTCCACCCGGAGAGATCCGGACGCCGGGGGAGGACATTAAGAAGTATCCCGTAGTGCTGAGTGCACCGGATGGGACAGTTTTTGTGGCATGGAAAAAAGAATTGAAGCTCGAGTGGCAGCTTTATGATCCGGCAGGAAACTCGCAAGGGTACCCGGGCTGGGCCGCAGGCGGAAATCCCCATCGTCCCACCGGCGTTGTCACGAAAGAGGGGAAATTTGTCCTCTTTCCATAGACGATTTTGGCGGTTGTGGGGTTCAGGCCCCGTCTTAGACGCTAAAAAACTAGTGCGGGCGTTCAGGAAGGCCAAGCTCTTCGTTCTCCGCGCCCTTCGATCCTCGACGTAGTAGGCTACGCCTGCAGTCGAAGGGCTTGTGCGGCCTCGATCTTGACCTCCCTGAACGCCCGCAACGAGAACCCGGGATGAAGCCTTCAAGTAAAACTTGTCTCATTTGTAAAGAAGTTGCTCGAACAAGGCAACTAATTGAATCTCCTGTGGCCGGCCGGTGGAAGTTCGATCACCGGTCAGCGCGGACTAGCTGCCGGTCAGGAACGGGTTTGTTTTTCGTTCGTGACCGATAGTGGTATCCGGACCGTGACCGGGATGCAGAATCTTTTCGTCTCCGAGTGGGACAAGCTTTTCGTGAATGCTGGCCATGAGCGTTTCGTAGGAGCCACCAGGCAAGTCGGTGCGACCAATCGATCCGGCGAAGATCAGATCACCGCAAAAGGTGTGCTTGCCAACTTCTAAACAGACGCTGCCCGGGGAGTGTCCGGGAGTATGGTGGACCTTTAATCGCAGATCACCGACTTGCAGCTCTTGACCTTCTTGAAGATGGTGGTCAATAGGAGGTGCGGGAGGATACTTCAAGCCAAACCATTGGGCCTGTTTGGGTAGGGCATTGTAAAGCGCTTCATCTTCAGGATGCAGATGGATCGGGACATCCCATTTTTCCTTTACCGTATTGATTCCACAAATGTGATCCATGTGAGCGTGAGTGTTGACGATAGCGATCAGCTGCAGATTTTTCTCGTCCACCCGTTGAAGCAGTTCTGAGGCCTCATCTCCGGGGTCAATATAAATCGCTTGCTCAGTTCGCGAGCAGGATAAAATGTATCCATTCTTGAGAAAGGGTTCTACGGCGTGTCTTTCGATAAGGATGGAATCGGATGTCATCGGTATATTGTAAGGGAAAAGGGGGCCGTGTCTTTAAAATTAAAATTTTAGGTCGAAAATTTAAATTTTAAAGACACGGCCCCCTGGGCAGTCGATACCGTCTTTTTTGACGCAGCGGGAACATTGTTTCAAGTGCGTGGCTCAGTGGGCGAGATCTACGGGCGCTACGCGGCGAAATTCGGATTCGAAGGAGGAGAAGAAGAGAGTACCTGGAAGGAAATCCAAAAAGGTTTTGTCGATGCCTTTCGCCAAAAAGAACCACTGGTTTTTCCCGGAGAGCCGAAAGCTGCCATCGCCCAGTTAGAACGCCAGTGGTGGAGAGAGTTGGTTCAAAGAACCTTTGCGCCTTTAGGCCCCTTCCCACGAATCGAAGAATTCTTTGAGACGCTGTACAGCGTCTTCCGAACCTCGCAGGCCTGGCAACTTGAATCTGGCTGCCAAGAACTTCTCTCCCAATTACGGAAAAGGGGAAAAAAACTAGGATTATCTCCAATTTTGATTCGCGCATTTGGGATTTACTCGAAGACCTCGAAATCCGTCAATATTTTGACGATGTCACCGTTTCCAGTCTCGCACCAGCTGCCAAACCGAGTCCGGTGATTTTCCGTCATGCGCTGGCCAAACTGGGATCCGAACCCCAGAGATCTGTTCATATTGGTGATGACATCGGGCACGACTTCGAAGGAGCGCGGGCGGCAGGGCTATTTGCTCTTCTGTACGATCCACGGGACCGATTCGCAGCAGAATTGCCGACGCATCGTATTAGATGCTTGGCGGAGGCTTCCTCATTTTTGATATAGTTCCACGTTTCTATGAGCCGACAGACGATTCGCATCGCCCACAGCCCGGACAGCGATGATGCCTTCATGTTCTATGCCTTGGCCACCGGCAAACTCGACCCGGGGGAATTCGAATTCGTTCACAAACTTGATGACATCGAGACCCTGAATCAGGCTGCCTTAAAGGGGAAGTACGAGGTCACCGCCATCAGTATCCATGCCTACGCTTATGTACATAAGCGGTACGCCCTGCTCGACGCAGGTGCCAGCATGGGGGAAGGCTATGGACCGATTGTGATCAGCAGCGTTCGGTTTCCTGCCGACAAGCTGGCGCGACACACGGTGGGAGTCCCGGGTCAGAGGACATCCGCTTTTCTGGCTCTCAAACTGTTTGAGCCAGACTTGAGCCACCAGGTGATGCCTTTTGACCAGATCATTCCATCGGTTCAGCGTGGGCAAATTGATGCGGGATTGGTCATTCATGAGGGGCAGTTAACGTACCGGGCTGAGGGTCTGCACAAGATACTGGATCTGGGAGAATGGTGGATGAAAACAACAGGATTACCACTGCCCCTGGGAGGTAATGTGATCCGGCGGGATCTGGGACGGGAGAAAATTCAGCGGATTTCTGAATTGATCAGCAAGAGTATCCGCTATGCTCTCTCCCATCGAGAGGAAGCTCTGGCTTATGCTCTTCAATTTGGTCGGGGCCTGAGTTCCCAGCAGGGAGATCAGTTCGTTAGCATGTATGTAAACGAAAGGACCCTGGATTGTAAGGAAGATGGCAGACAGGCGGTGCAATTGTTCTTGGACCAGGGCCATAAAGCCGGTATTATCCCCCACCGCGTCGATGTTGATTTTGTTTCGAACTCGATCGCAAACCCCATCCAGCTTGACAAGCAGCCTTGAGGGCCGGGATAATTCAAACTCTATCATTTTGATAGGAATTGTGCATAATGAAGATTACGGCCCGAGTCACTTATGCAATTCTTGCTCTCTTTGAGCTGGCTTTGCACCCTCCCGAGACTCGCGTCCAGGCCAGGGAAATTGCACAGAGACAGCAAATCCCATTGCGATTCCTGGAGCAGATCATGATCCAGCTAAGAAAGGCCCGCTTTGTGCGAAGTACTCGCGGAGCAGCGGGTGGCTATGTCCTGGACAAGCCTCCGGCCCAGATCACTTTGAAGGATGTTGTGGAGGCAGTGGAAGGAGGGATTTCTTTTTTTGACCCCAAGCTGAATCCAAACTCTTCCATTTTGAAGATCTGGAGTGAAATCGAAGGGGAGTTCCTGGAGAAGCTCCGGTCGATCACGCTTCAGGATTTGGTCCGGCGCAAGTTCCAAGAGGACAAGGTCATCGTTTATCACATCTAGCAGGCAATGATGGAACTGGTCACGGAAGAAAGAGCCAGCCTGTTAAAACAGATCGGCAACACTCCTCTGGTCGAGATTCGGCGAATCTTCTCATCGGATCGCATTCGAATCTTCGCCAAGCTGGAGTGGTTTAACCCGGGCGGTTCGGTAAAGGATCGTCCAGCTTACAACATGATCCGAAAAGGGGAGGAAACGGGTGAACTTTACCCGGGTAAAGTTATCGTCGATTCTACCAGTGGCAATACGGGCATTGCCTACGCTTTGATCGCTGCCGCCAAAGGGTACAAGATTTTGCTTGCCATGCCGGCAAATGCCAGCCTGGAACGAAAGAAAATACTGAAAGCTTATGGGGCGGAGCTTCTATTGACGGATCCTCTGGAAGGATCCGATGGCGCAATCCGGGCCATTCGGGAATTGTACGAAAAGTCTCCTGAGAAATATTTTTATCCTGACCAGTACAGCAATGATGCCAACTGGAAAGCGCATTACGCATCGACCGCCCCGGAAATCTATGAGCAGACGCACGGAGAGATCACACACTTCGTGGCTGGTCTGGGAACGAGCGGAACGTTCGTGGGAGCGAGCAGGCGACTGAAGGAGTTGAATCCTGAAATCAAGGCCATCTCCTTAATGCCGGACTCTCCCTTTCACGGACTGGAGGGCTTGAAGCACATGCCAACTGCCATGGTTCCGAGGATCTACGACCCGAGTTTAGCGGATGAAAATCTCGAGATTTCAACCGAAGACTCACAGAAGATGGTCATCCGGCTGGCTCGCGAGGAAGGACTTTTTGCAGGACTGTCCTCGGGTTCGGCCATGACAGCGGCACTAAGAGTGGCGGAGAACATGGATCGGGGAACGATCGTCACCATATTTCCGGACGGTGGAGACAAGTACCTGTCGGAAGAGTTTTGGAAACAGTAAGAGGAGCCAGGAGTCAGGAGCCAGGAGCCGGGAGCCGGGAGCCGGGAGCCGGGAGTCAGAATTCACCGGATGACGCTCAACCTGACAACCGAGAACTCGAAACTCAAAGAACAATGATTCGACTCAAGACGGAAGATCTAGAGCAAATCAAGCAACTTGCTGAGCAGACTTATCCTCATGAATGTTGTGGCATTATGGTGGGGTCAGTCAAAAATGGAGTTAAAACGGTCACCGAGTTGATTCCTGCAGAGAATCAGCGCAGCGACAGCCCGGCCAATCGCTATCTGATCACCGCCGATTTTCTGCGTCAGCTGGAAGGGCGATTGAGAGGTACGGGTTCTGGCATTATGGGCTTTTTTCATAGTCATCCCGATGTTCCGGCTCGACCCTCATCCTATGATCAAGAACATGCCTGGCCTTGGTATTCGTACCTCATTGTTTGCGTGCGACAGGGCAGAGCAAAGGAAGTCCACAACTGGAGGCTAAAAGACGATCGCTCTGCATTTGATCCGGAAAAACTGAAACTTTTATGATTTTCGATGATTATGGATTCTAGAGACTGCTCGTCAGGCTTTATGACGGCTCGGAGATCTCATTAAGTGCCGTAGTGCTATTATTGTGCTGTGGTGCTGGCAATCAGATCAGCACCACAGCACCATAGCACTAGAGCAGCAAAGATCTCTCATCCGTTTGGGAGGTTAAGTCAATAATGACTAATCTCTGAGGAGGATAGCGAGGAGGTGCATTATGGCAGCGAAAGTTTATATTCCGACTCCGCTGCGAGCTTACGTGGGGAATCAAGAGGCTCTGGAACTGGAAGGAGAGACAGTTGAGGAAGTCTTGAAGAATTTGATTCAGCAGTATGGAGATCTGAAGAAACACTTATTCAATGAAGAGGGTAAATTAAGGAATTTTGTCAACATCTATGTCAACGACGAAGATATCCGATACCTTGAGCGTGAAAAGACTCCGATCAAGGAGAACGATACCATCAGCATTGTTCCCTCCATCGCAGGGGGGAGCATCCAGATCGAAACTCCCTCGGAAGAACTCTCTCACGATGAGGTGAAACGCTATAGTCGGCATCTGATCATGCCGGAAGTCGGAATGGAGGGCCAAAAGAAACTCAAGAAAGCCAGCGTTTTGTGCGTCGGCGCGGGCGGCTTGGGCTCCCCGTTGGGCCTATACCTGGCAGCTGCAGGAATAGGGCGGATTGGGATGGTTGATTTCGATGTGGTGGACTTTAGTAATCTGCAGAGGCAGATTATCCATTCGACCGATGACGTGGGCCGCTCCAAACTGGAATCGGCACGCCAGAAGCTGGAAGCCTTGAATCCCAATGTGAGGCTTGAAATGCACGAAATGCGGCTGACTTCAGAAAATGCATTGGAGCTATTTGAGAACTATGACATCGTTGCCGACGGAACCGACAATTTCCCCACACGCTATTTGGTCAACGATGCGTGTGTACTGACGGGCAAACCGAATGTTTACGCGAGTATATTCCGTTTCGAAGGCCAGGCTTCCGTGTTTGGGACTCCCGAAGGTCCATGCTACCGCTGCCTGTACCCCGAGCCACCCCCACCCGGACTGGTTCCCTCTTGTGCTGAGGGAGGAGTTTTAGGAATCCTTCCAGGGCTCGTGGGCCTCATCCAGGCTACGGAAGTCATCAAGTTGATCCTGGGGAAAGGAGAGTCCCTGGCGGGTCGCCTGCTTCTCTTCGATGCCCTGGGGATGAAATTTCGGGAATTGAAGCTGCGCAAGGACCCCCAGTGCCCGGTTTGTGGAGATAATCCCACCATCAAGGAACTTATTGATTACGCCGAGTTTTGCGGCATTGGTCCGGAAGTGGAAAAACCCCAGGCTGACATCGAGGAGATTACCGCTGTGGAGCTCAAAGCAGAACTTGATCAGGGAAAGGACATCTACATTCTGGACGTGCGCAACCCTGTGGAGTATGACATTTGCCACATTGAGGGGTCCTATCTCATCCCAGTAGACCAGTTGCTCCACAGGCTCCACGAGCTGGATAGTGCCCGTGACATTGTTGCGCATTGCCGAACTGGAGTCCGCAGTGCCAATGCGATTCAAATCCTGCGCGAGGCGGGCTTTCGCAAACTGCGCAACCTCAAAGGAGGTATCCTGGCCTGGGCAGAGGAGGTCGATCCCAGTCTGCCCAAATATTGATTCCGACGATGAAAACACACTGTTCCTGGAAGCTGGCGATTTTCGAATGAAAAGAAGCTTCTCAAAAATTTATGTCAAGCAGCCATATAGGCTTGTTTTCCAGCTTCAATGGTCAAGGGCAGAAAGCTCTTCGAATTGAGCAGGCGTGTTGATGTTCTGCACGACTCCCGAGTCATCCACCGGCACCCTGAGCTCGGATTCCGGATTTTGGTGCACCACCCAGCGTGCCCCCTCCTCTAATGGCGCGCTCTTCAAATCCGGATAGAATCGGGAAGGGAAGAGCACGGGGTGACCTTTTCGTCCTTGGAACTCAGGAATCAAAATACAGTCGGAAACCCGGCGAAAGTGCTCTATAAGCTCTTGGATTGTATGACTTCGAACAAGAGGATGATCCACAGGATGGACAAGGAGAGCCTCCCGGTCCGTCAGCCTTTCCAGAGCGGTGTGCAGACTGGAGAGTTGTCCTCTGCTGGGATCAGGATTCACCAGGACGGTGGCGTCGGACAGGTCAACGGACTGCTCAATGCGGTGGCGGTCTTCTCCGAGGACGACGTAAACAGGCAATGAAGCCATGCGGTGGGCATCGATGATGTGGCGCAAAAAAGACTTGCCTTGGAATTCAAGCAGCGGCTTGGGAGAACTC
>JALLOM010000127.1 GCA_027717865.1 Acidobacteria bacterium AH-259-O06
CTAGTTGGTCTTGGGCCGTCGCGAGTATACGTCGAAAGCGCGTTTCTGTCTCATCGCTGCTTGCAAGAATTTGGAATAGGGCTTTCGATAAAATACGTGAAAACAACTGATAATCGTGCAAGCGAGGTTCGGAAGTAGTTGAACGTGGACAGATTCTGTTCGATCTTGCCTTGATTGCAAGCGGCGTCATGTTGCCGCTGATTTGGGAAACTGGCAACAAAGCTGGAAAGCGGGAGCGCTTCTTCTTAATTGATTTTGCTTTGATTTGTGGACATAGGCATGTAAACAGGATCTCCTACCTACACAGAAATGGGCTTAGGTGATTCAAGCCGCTGGGCGAAGCTCCCGAAGTCCCAGCGACGATGACCCTCGTTTATGGGCTTCCCTATCATCAATTTCTTTTGCGAATCGGTTTATATGGAACCGTCGCAAATATTCCCTCTGCTCTTCGCTCTTCAGTTCCTCCCAGATAGACCCGGCCATGCCGGAGGCGGACCAGGGGAAATTCACATTGGTAGTGTTCACTTGGCCTGTCTCGGGCTGCCAATGTTCAACGGCCCGTCCATCCTGCAGCGTGCCTACCGTGCGTTGCACGATATACAGGTACATCATGTTGTAGCCGTAGGAGCGGAATCCATCAATCACGGGCTTGTTTGAAGCCATCCAGGTCGGCCCGAGCCAGTATTTGTCTTGATCGTAGACCTTATTTGGAACGTACCTTTCATTTGGACCCTTCACAGTCATCGGTTGGGTCGGTATCGGTATTCCGTCTACTGGCCACCACATCCAGGGGTTTACCACTTGCTTCGACAGCTCAAACGCCTGCTCAGCACTAGGAATATGGCCGAACAGGGGGAAGAAACCGGCAATGGCCAACGAGCGAAGCACGTCTCCGTCTTCAATTCTCCGAGCTCCTTGACGCATGAGCCTTTTCGCCTTGGCATTTAACTCGTAGTGCCCACCTTCTCTATCCTCTACCCATGTCCAATATTCCAAATCAGGCTCATAAGAGACGTTTCCAGATCCATCTTTCCTGACGCGGCAGAACTGCTCAACCATGAACGGATCTCCTGACGGAATCTTCAACGTGAAGCGTTCGATCCGACCTTCCACCTTCTCCCAATATCGCGGTGCCGACTCGTACTCGTAGTGAACATTGCCATCCAGATCGAGGCTGACCGAAGCAAGCCTCTCGTCAAGTGTCACCGAGTCTCGGGCCTTGTTATTCAACACATAGCGTCCACCGCCTTTTCCATCTGATCTGAAATCCCAGTACTCCAATCTTGGCTCGTATTGGAGCTGGCCCTGATTGTCGACCCTGACTCGGCAAAATTGCTGCTCCACAACACCTGGAAACATCTGTGTTACATCTCGGTTGTAATAGGTCCTGTCCTCGTTAGACCAAAAATGATCATTCATTGCTTGCTTCATTCGGTTGAGATAGCTCTGGTAGCGATTAGTCTCTTCATCCCAGCTGCCGACCTGCTCACTTCCTGGACCGCTCAATGCACTGAGCCGTTGGGCGTCTGCATCAGTGCTTTTCAGCACCTTGGCCATGGCGATCTGAGCTTCGAGGCTACGGGCCATCACTCCCGTAATGGCCACATCTTTGGCGTTATATGGGGTAGCGTGGTAGACCTCCACTGGTTTCAGTCCAAGGTCGTTGATAATGTCGTAGAAGACCATCTTGAATTGGTAGTAGTACTCGGTGGGTCGCCCGACGGCGAGTTTCGGGTCCACGGGTTTTCCCGGCTCTTTGTCGACACGATTATCGACCCTATTATTCTTCACGACTTCCATAGCCCAGTTGGGGATAAAACGCTCAGGAAGATGCTTGGCCATTACGATCTGGTGATACCAAGCATTGTCCATGCCGTTCACCCAAGCGTCACGTCCCGACAGCACTGCTTCATCGTAGGGATCAAGCGCGGTACGGATAGCTTCCGTATTGGCCCGAACGTACGGGTAAACTTCCGTTAGAAACGCCTGTGCATGCTCTTCATGGACCTTTTTCAATTCCTCATATACACGCCACACTGTCCATCCAAAAAAGGGAAGCTGCATGATCTCGCTGGTGCGATTCCGCTCTTTTTCCGCATCGACCCGCTGGGTGGGCCGGAACCGGAAATCCGGGAAGTAGTAGTAGGTTTTGTTTTCAAATTGAGGTTGTTCTCCCGTTTGTCTGTTTCCAAAAACGATCTGGGGTATCCAGCCGTACAAACCGAGTTGCTTGGCCTCCTGGCTTCTCCACATGTAGTGGTAGATGATGAATCGTACCGCTTGTGCGGCCAGGTAGGGATCGACATTGGCAAGAAGTAGGGCAATATTAACCTCATTGTCATGTTTCCACTGATAAGGATAGGTCGCTCCAGCGACAATCATCGGAAAATCTTCGATGAACCGGTAACCTAAATCCCCCTTATCCCCCTTGAGAAAAATCACTCCCCTGATGAAGGGAAGGCGATAAGGTTCGTCCCTGTGCTCAAGTATCTTTCGCACTAGCTCTAAAAGGAGTCTCTTCGTTGCCTGAAGCTCAGTATTGACGCGCCGGGACGGGTTGCTCTTCAGTATTTCAAGAAGTTCCTTTTTCTGACTGACGTACATCACTGTCGTTGGTGTCTGGCCAGTATCCTTTTTGGATAGAACCTCCTGATAGACCTGCTTCAGCTTTTCGAGTTCACTGGCCAAATCATTATCGAAGAAAGCATAGGCCATGACGGATTGTTTCTGAGCAGGGTCAGCTTCTTCACCAATCCTGCTGATAATTTCGTATGCAGAGGCTTCATATTCTTTGTCCAGCCGTGCCGGAGAAGTGATGTCAATGTATGGACTTTTTCGCTGCTCAAGGGTCCTTTCAGCGTTTCGCATCATGGCAAAAAGTTCGGACTTGCTGAAGGGTAGACGGCTATGTTCTCTTCGGACCGGTTGTGAGATCAGTTGTGCGATCACAGCACGCCACTTTCTTGCAGCCTCCTTGTCCCTTTTACCCAAGGCTGCACGCCTGTTTTCTTCAAGATGATCAAGCAGATCCCTATCCTGTGAGGTTTGTGGTCCAAAACCGTCCTTGGCCAATACAATATTGCGCAGGGGCACAAATTCCCGTTCTTCGCAGTGACGAAGCGCGTATTCCAGTTCCCGTGGCGCCGTGCTTGCTTTGACAAGCTCAATCTTGTCAGCGCGCTTTGCACTCCCCTCGCTAAACTTCCGCACAAAGTTGTAGTAGGCCTCTCTTCGACGCATCCTTTCAATCTGCGCGCGAACCTCCAGCTTGATATCCTCCTCGTTGCTATGATCAATCCCAAAACGATTTAGGAATGCTTCGAAGTCATTTTGCCCAACCCTGGCGCGGCCCACGGTAGAGAGTCGTTCAACATCAACTTCTTCATCCTCAAGCATCCCACGGAAGAAATCGGCAAGCTCTCTTTGCTGGCTTGCCAGTAGGAGTTCCCGATCGGAGTCGCCAAGCTTCTTCAGTTGTTCTACTTGGTGGAGGAGTTGATAAACCTCTTTCAAGAACTTTGGATAGCGATCGGGGAATATACTTTCGTCTAGAAGACTGATCTGCGCTTCAAGGGAGCTCGCACGCGGTTTCAACTCCGCCTGCTGCGAGCCAAGCGAGTAGATAGGGACTTGAGCTAGGCAGAGAACTAGTATCAGAAAGAGGGCAGAGCGAGCGAATTCTCTCATGATTACCTCCCCTTTAGTGGTGAGATTCGCCTGTTTCCGGGCTTTTCCCACCTACTATAAGTTGGATAAGAAAACACGCAAATCCATTCACCGATAAGGAACTGTTGGGGATGTCGAGAAGGGAGGGATGTTGTTGGCCTCAGGAATACACGTCTCGACTAAGAAGGTGGGAGTCACTCCCCCGTCGGCACCAGCCGCTGGAGTTCTCAAACCAGTTGAGGACGACTTGGTTTAGGTTGGGGAGCCCTCCTGTTCGTTGCTCTGGTTGTGCAGTTGATGAGGTCACAACTTGAACCCACAGCCAGAAGCCTGTGGTGGGAAGCGTTCACCAATTCAGTTGACAGCGTCATAAATATAAACCGTCGATTCGTCGTCTTCCGGCAGAAAATAAAACCGCAGGTGAGCATCCTTCACCTCGACGAAAAACGGATTATTGGTCATAACCAGATTGGGTTTAACCCACTGAGGGACGGGTAGTTGATGGATGGCCCTCGGAGGCAGAAGTTCAGACTTCGGAGACGAAAGTCTGGCCTTGGGAGCCGGAAGTTCGATAAGATCAATTCCTCCGAACGCGTATTCGCGCAGAATTGGAATTTGATACTTATTTAGACCGGCGCAGAGCATGTAACTCTCTTTGAGATAATGACAGTCCTGGTAGTCAATATAGTGGTTCCCGTTTGCTTTACTCACCTTTTTCGGGTCTAGATCGGTGACAGCGGGCTTCAGTTTATCGTCCAGTTTCCAAGTATAAAACAACCTGGAGCCCCAATTTATACCCCAAAGGGTCCCATCCGCTGTGTTGTGTACAATACCCCCGATGTGATCTTTGAATCGGAAAACTTCGGTGGCTTCCATGCTGGAGGGATTTACTCTGTAGATGATGCTTTCACTGTTGGGACGATACTCTGCTACAGGAACCCAGATGTACTCTCCATCATAATCAATGCCGCCCGGATGATACATTCTTCCTGAGCCAAGCCTAATTTTCTGAACCAGATTCCCGTGCGGATCAGCCTTGAAGAGATACCCAACGCCTTTTCCCGCCGTTCGATCATACCCATCAATAACCCTACCGTACTTTTCCGTTGGATCGATTATTTGCACAGAAGAAAAATAGACATGATCATCAATAATAACCATTCCCTGAGGATGGTAGGTTCGGAATCTCATTTTAATGGTTCCTGCCAGCCGCCAATCCGTGGATTTTGTCAGCTGTTTGAACTGTGTCACAACAGTAGAGTCTTGTCCGACACTGTGCACCTGCTGGATGCACAATAACGAACAGAGGGTAAGGCCAAACGACGAAAATCTCATGCTAAACATCGATGAACTCATTAAGACCTTGGTGCTTTCTTAAATTGTCATTCTTCGGGTTAACTGAACGCCATGAAAATCGCCAGACAAGTTAACTCATTGCCTTCGCTGTCTTCGGTTCAGGTAGTGTAAAGGTGCTTACTTTAATCGGTGCACTTTCAATTCTGGCTATCCATTATCTGTTCAAATCCAGCGCTTCATGCAATACCCTCCCTTCATTCCCGCTAGGAAATCCAACCTCTACTAAAACAGACAGCGTAGGAGCCAGATCATTTAAAGTAACTGCCGTACTATGCACACCAGCTTTCACTTGGTTGCCAAAAAGAGCTAAAGGAATGTGGGTGTCATAGGCATACCCTGTTTGATGGTCAGTGCCTTTGTCAACACTGTTTTTGTAGCCTCCCACCAATTAGTAAGGCTTCCAATGAACCAAGATATCCCCGCTTCTTGATGGATAGAATTGGTTTAGGAATCTCCTCGGAATTATATCTGGGGGAAGATCGCCCATTGTGAGCTGCGTTCTGGTAACGACATGGGTTATTTCCCTCACTCGCCTTAGTTCCTCAGCAGCTGTGTTTTCAACATCCGCAGACTTCAGATTACGGATTTTTATTTCTCCATGACTCAGATATACACTGGGTTTGAGAAAGGCTTCAACCCAATCGCCTTGCCCATATTGACGGTCCAGTACCGAGTCCACGATCGAAGGAATCACATCAATCCTACCGCCGTCAATATTCAAACCAGCCATATATTCTGGGATGGGTCCGGTGCCGTGGTCCGCAGTTAAGGCGATAATGATGTTATTAACTCCAATCTTTTTATCTAAGTAGGCGAAGAGGTCCTTTAATAAACGATCGAGTCTAAGCACTTGATCCTGTATTTCCACGCTATAGGGTCCGAAGAGATGACCAATACGGTCTGTCGCTGAAAAACTAATGGCTAAAATATCTGTGAAATCACCATTTCCCAGATTCTCATTTTCGATTACGGCCTTAGCAAAGGCGGCAAGATGGCTATCTGCCCATGGGGTGTGACTAAATGCTTCGTAAAACTCCTTGTCCGGGTTTTTCGAGCTTCCATCAACTAGATGGGGAAAAACGATGCCCATTCCCTTGTAGTCCATCTCGTGAGGAAAGCTATCAGCACGAGAAACGGCATATGCATGATCGTCCAAAAGTTTATCCCAGTGTCGTCTGAAAAACTGATTAACAAACTTTTCCTGGTTGAACCTTTTTACCCATTTGGGTAGTTCATTCATATAGTAAGTACTAGAAACGAAGTCTCCCGTGGTCGGCTCCCACCAGTAGGCAGCATTGGCTAACCTACCGCCGAGGAGAATAGCGGCTCTGTCTTTATAGGATATGCCAACGACCTTCGACCTCAAATTGGTCGCCAATCTAAGTTGGTCTCCCACCGTAGATACGTTTAAACTCTTGGGCGACCTACCTGCCGTTTTGTCCTTAGCGCCATGATCCTCCCCCAGAAATGGTGCACTAGGATCTTCCACACAATTGACATTTCGGTGAAGGCTCCTGTCATACCATTCGTTATCCACAATACCCGAAAGGTGTCCCGAGGCCCCAGTCAAAATTGTAGCGTGACCGGCTCCAGTCGAGGCTCGTAAGTGATTTACATGGGCATTGATAAAATTAGCTCCTCGGCCCAGAAGAAATTCAAATCCTCCCCTTGAGAATTGGCTCTTAAACCTTGTTAAGTAGTCGTGCCTGAAGCCATCGATGACGATAACGACAACCAGGCTCGGCTTTTGTGACCGTGCTTTCTGGCCAGGCAAAAGATTGCCAAAGCAGCAGATGAAGATTGAAATGAAGAAACAAATTCTCAAAATGTTCTTAGTCACTACTGTCCGCCCGAATTTTCGGGCAAGAACTTCAGCGCCACATTCCGACCCAGCCAAATCTCCTCAGCCCAATAGACCTCTACCATTCCACCTTCGCCGAGCTTTTCTAGGATCTTGTAATGGCTGATGGTCTTGCCAACCACGCTTGTCTCCTCCCCGACTTGACTTCTTGTTGATGGTAGACCTTCAGGGGGTGAAAGGCAATGGGAATTGCCACGGTTTTATCAGCCGTCGCTTTCAGCGTGCTGCGCGAATGCTCCTGACCACCACGCCAAAATGTACCGAGATTTTGAGAGGATCGGAGAACGCAGGATGAAAGCCTGCAAACAACTTTCGCTAATAAAGACCGAGCCGTCAGAAATTTCCTGAATTTTTTGGGAATTTTTTTGGGAATTTTTTTTACGTTGGGTTTCCTAAACCGAAAACCGCAACCACAATATAGTGTGTGCGGGTAGCTGGAGAACCAAACCGACAGAGACAAAGACACTCTCCCAGGGGGTACTTCCTGGAACGTGACTCCTTATACCCCTTGGCGATTGCGTTTGTCGAGCCATAGGCTCGCCCCTACGTGGCCTGGTGACCCTCTCCGCCCGGCACCCTGACAGACTGGAGCAAAGAAAAAAATCAGCACGGATGCATTTTTCCCTTGACAAACCTACTTAGAGTAGGATATAAATAGAAATATGCTTCGATGCCCACGCTGCAAAACCGGACTCCCCTTGAGCCTATTCACTGGCTATCTGGGCAGTCTCAGTAAGGGAAAAACCAGCGAGCGCAAAGCACGAGCTAGCCGAATGAATGGAAGGCTCGGGGGAAGACCGAAAAAGCGGAAGGGCAAACGTTAACCTGACGGCAAAACGGGCCTGCTGATTGTTGGTTCAACCAACAGACCCTGACCGTCACAACCTACATAGGAGGTTGTAATGGCTGCAAACAGTCTAGCCTACGAAGTCATCACAAACAAAATCCTGGAAAAGCTTGAGCAGGGCATTGTCCCCTGGCGTCAACCCTGGTCAACGGAGATGCCCAAGAACGTGGTGTCAAAGAGAGAATACAGGGGCATCAACGTCTTTATGCTTGGCTGCATGGGATACGCCAATCCCTATTGGCTGACGTTCAAACAGGCCAAAGCCCTGGGTGGACACGTTCGACGCGGGGAGAAATCCACACCCGTTGTGTTCTGGAAAGTGTACGAGCAGGATACTGGCGAAGTGACCGAAGACGGGGAACCTGTTATCCACCATCTGCCCGTCTTGCGCTACTACAACGTGTTCAACGTCCAGCAGTGTGAAGACATCCCAGAAGACAAGATCCCTGCACAGGAGAACGTCCGAGAATTCCATCCAATCGAACAAGCGGAAAAGACAGTCCAGAGGACATGCCCCAATGTCCAAAGATTGAATCTGGGGCAGCACAGGCGTATTACAAGCCTGCTACTGATACGGTCCACATGCCCCCGGCAGAAGTCTTCACAGGAGACGCCGAATTTTACAGCACCATCTTTCATGAGCTGACTCACAGCACTGGCCACCCATCCAGGCTCAACAGGCTAAACACAGAGAAATTGGCTGCATTTGGCTCCAGAGACTACAGCCAGGAGGAGCTGGTAGCAGAAATGGGAGCGGCTTTCTTGTGTGGACATTGCCAGATCGAAAACAAGACCATCGACAATTCAGCCGCCTATATCCAGGGCTGGCTCAGAAAGCTTCGCAACGACAAGCGCATGGTGATCTTTGCTGCTGCTCAGGCTCAGAAGGCTGCCGATTTCATTCTGAATCAAGGAGGACACGACCATGACTAAGACAGCCTTATACGCCCGAGTCAGCACCCGAAACAACGGCCAGGATCCCGAGACCCAACTTTTGGCCCTGCGTGAATATGCCAAGGCGCGGAGGTTTGAAGTCTTCGAGGAATACGTTGATGTTGGCATCTCCGGCGCCAAAGAGAGCAGGCCGGCACTGGATCAGTTAATGGACGATGCCAGGCATCGCCGTTTCGATACTGCCCTGGTGGCCCGCTTTGACCGATTCGCCCGGAGCACTCGCCACCTGGTCCTGGCTCTGGAGGAGTTTAACGCCTTGGGTATGGACTTCATCAGCTTAAGCGAGTCCATCGACACTTCAACGCCGATGGGGAAGATGATCTATACGGTCATTGCCGCGGTAGCGGAGCTGGAGCGTGCACTGATCAGGGAGCGGGTGTTGATGGGTCTGGATCGGGCCAAGGCGGAAGGAAAGCGCCTGGGGAGGCCTCCGGGAAGCAAAGCCAATGTCAAGCAGGCTCAGAAGCTCAAAAGTGAGGGCCTGAGCATTCGCCGGATTG
>JALLOM010000128.1 GCA_027717865.1 Acidobacteria bacterium AH-259-O06
GTGCATCCCAGCTTCATTCTAGAGCGTCTTTCCGGACCGCAAGGCTACGGTTCACTAGCGCATAATATTTTTGCCTCGATCTTTTTGACTCCCACCGGTCTCCCCATTGAGCGGGAACCCATTACAAGCGTCGCTAATTTCACGGACTTCACGATCGTGCAAATGAATAAGGTAGCAGAGGATCGAGTGGAGGCTTCTCTGGACTTGGCTATGCAAGTGCCTGCAGACCTTCCAGCAGGCTATTACGTACTTCTAGGCAGGATGTTCTTTTCGGATCCTCTCTTAGGTGAATTCCCCAACGACATGATGATCCAGATTGACAAGGTTGGTCTGCGCTGGTCTGAGGGCGTATATTTGCCTGTTATTCGGGTGGGCGATCCGGCCCCTCCACGTCTTTTTTGGACCTTACTGACTGATACCCTCAGCAACGGTACGAGAGGGGTGGGCGCCGTCGAGGACCGGGAACGATTTGCCCTGGCACCTAGAATCCTCGCACAGTCAGAGACCTTTATCATTCCTAAAGTAGATTCTGCTTCCGGAGCGCCACTCACCTATAGGCTTGAGCCCTTCGCTCCTACTGTGAGTAGAGGCGATCGGGGCGTTCTACCGGCCCCGCCTCTCATTCCATTTCAGTTTCCCTCGGGCAGTCTGACGGTAAGAATCCTCAAGCCGGATGGCACTATCGACGTTCTGGGACCCGCGCCGTTCGTCCAAGCGCGAACGCGAAGCCTGGTGGATCGGAACGGCGAGACATTGGGTCGTGGTGGTGGTCACATGACGGATGTTTACCAGCTGTCCACCATGGACCCACAGTTTGAGGTGCAGTTCACACAGGAAGGTCGCCATGTGATCACTCTGAACGGAAATGTTGAAGACATTTGGGGAAACACCTGGAGCGGAGGTGGAACTTATTATGTCCATGTGGCCCGTCTCCTGTCGCTCGACACGGCAGTACTCCCTGGGACGCCGTTGGAGGTGGAAGACACCTTCAATCCCGGTTTGGTTCTCAACCCTCCGGTGCCGGCCGATGTAGAGGTTTGCTTCCAACTGGCACCCAATTCAGAAGTGAGCCAAATGGTGCGTCAGGTTGTGCGTGGACGAGCAAATCGGTTCGGCTACTTCCAACCGGGCGCGGGGGGTATCCCGCTCGACAGGCCGGGGGAGTATCGGGTGGACATGGTGGCTTCATACCGTGACGAAAAGGGCAATCTGTGGATGGGATCCCGAACGTGGGGAAGCGTGATAGCGCTGCCGAATTCGGACATGATTGCGCATGGTCGTCGCGCGACCGACGCGGTCCCACTTGGGCCTCTGTGGTTTTTTCACAGCGAAATCAAGCAGGAGTTTGGGGACGGTCACGTTTTCCTTCCTTTTCATTCTGGAGATATCACTTGGGCGGAGAATTCCGACTCCATTCGTCCCGAATTGACACTGCAGGATCCGCAGGGAGAGGTGGTTGATCTGCTTCGCGAGCGCGCTTTAACCCAGTTTGGAGACTTTGACGAGCGCTCCGCGGCAGGCGAGATTCCCCTTTTTTCGAGTCGTCCCGAGCTTATGGACGCTCATCTGGACCCCTCTAAGGTCGACCTTTGGGGATACTCGTACCGGTCCATACAGCGTCCTCTAGTGCGAGTGCGTGAAGAACTCACCGAGGACTCGATGAGCAGCTTGTACTGGAGGTTCGACGAGCAGTATGCAAAGCAATTTGGGGTCGGGGCCAATGGCGATCTTCCCAACGATATCAAGTTCCAGTTTGGAGCAACGGTTCTCAGAGGGCCGGTGCTCCCGGAACCGCAGTATGGCATTTACGGTTCGTTGTTTGTGCTGGTGCCGGATGAAGATCCCCGTGGAGGGACTCGCACTTTTCCGCCCTTTCAGGGTGCGGCCGGAGGGCCCAGCGGTGGCCCGATCATGACGCTCAAA
The DNA here is from genome assembly GCA_027717865.1 of Acidobacteria bacterium AH-259-O06. Classification (GTDB taxonomy): domain Bacteria; phylum Acidobacteriota; class UBA6911; order RPQK01; family JADFOI01; genus JALLOL01. The sequence goes on from JALLOM010000128.1 coordinate 1,924, forward strand.
GGCAAGGAGGTCGACATTTTCTTTCATCCCACCGGGACTCGGCCCGGAAGCATTCTGGAAGTGGGTGATGTGGCCTCTTTTGTGGGGCAGATTGGCCCCACGCTGCCCTCCAAGGTCGAGATCACGGTGACGGCTCCCAGTGGGAAGGTTCGACAGATCTCCGGGCAGGCCAACAAGGTGGGGTACTTTTACGATCCTTCCACGGACTTTATCGTGGAAGAGCCAGGATCTTATCGAGTAAAGGTCAAGGTGTGGCATGACGGGCTGACTTCGGCTGGCCCCGTGCAGGAACCTTTTCCCAGCGGTGACGTTTTGGGCTCCAACGAAGGGGAATTTTTCTTCTACGTAATGGAGTCAGACTCAGAAGAGCTCGGAGTAGACATCCCTCGGGACAGCTTCGTGCGCCCCGCTGAAGGGCCGATCCAGATTCCCATCCGCCCAGGAGAGGACCCTCCGACAGATATGGAACTTCACTTCACCACCGTGATGCCCGGGTTCCTTCTGGAGGAAGGCAGGTTAACCCCCAACATTTTTGCCACGGGAGACCTCAATTACAGCTACGATGCGCCGCGACTACATGAGGACTTCCCCAACCTGGATCTGTTTGACTCGGACAATCGAGCCGGTGCCGACACCATTACCATGAGCTTTCTTTTGAGTGGAAGCAAAGGAGGCGAGAAGGTCTATCAGGCTCGACAGGTGTTACTGCAAGGTGAGGAACTGCTGGCGCTACCCCACCGGAGGCCGCTTGAAGGCTTTGGGCAGTTTGGTAACGGTCAAGGCATTACGTCAAGCCTGATCCTGGTGAACCCTTCCGCCGCACAGAAGGCCATGGGAACGGCCCGGTTTCAAGACACTGAAGGCGATCCGCTGGACTCGGCCATCAACGGGCAGCCAACCAGTAACGGCCGTTTCGCTCTTGAGGTGCCGGCCCGGGGAGTTGGCTTCTTTGAAACGGACGGAACCGGCCAACTAGTGACAGGCTCGGTACAGCTGACATCCAATGTACCTCTGGGAGGGACGATTCTATTTTCCGGGGACTTCGGTGTGGCCGGCGTGGGGATAGTCCGGCCCCAGAGGACGTTCCTGGTGCCCGTGGAGTCGAAGGCATCTGAGGGGGTGAGGACCGGTCTAGCTCTGGCCAATTCTCAGGATGCGCAGGTCCAGGTAACGGTGAGGCTGCACGAGTCAAGCGGAGCGGAACTAGCCAGTAAGACCCTGACGTTGCCAGCTGGCGGCCAGCTGGCGCGTTTTGCAGAGGAACTCTTCCCGGAAAGAGACTTTTCGAGTTTTCAAGGTAGCCTGCAAGTGGACTCTGCCGAGGCCCTGATTGGGATGGCGATCCGGCTAAGCCCGGGTCAGTTTGCCACGCTCCCGGTCACTTCTCCCGCGATTGCTGGAACAACGCTTCGCTTTGCTCAGTTTGGAGACGGGGAAGGAATTTCTTCGACACTGATACTCGTCAACCCCTTCAATGAGGCAGCTAGCGGTACGGTCAGTCTGTTTGGCAGTGAGGGCAGCGCCTTATCGGTTGACGTCAATGGGAGTATCCAAAACGGCAGCTTTGCTTTTAGTATTCCAGCGCGGGGAGTAGGTTTTTACGCAACTGACGGGGAGGGTGAACTCGTAAGTGGATCCGTGGAAGTGACATCAAATCTTCCCATCGGTGGGACCATTCTATTTGCCGGAAGTTTTGGAGTGGCTGGTGTGGGAAGTGTGGACCCAATGGCCCATTTCTTAGTGCCCGTTGAGTCGGATACCTCCGGGCAGATCCAGACGGGCGTGGCTTTAGCCAATCCCACGTCTTCACAAGCAGAGATTACCCTGACTTTGCGTGATTCGGAGGGTGTGGTAATTCCCCAGGGAAGCACCTGCATTTCACTATCTGCCCACACTCAAGTAGCACAGTTCCCCGAGCAAATCTTCGCAGACAAGAATATCGACTTCTCGAGTTTTCGGGGGACGCTGGAAGTGGGTGCCTCGGTGCCAGTGGTAGGAATGGCCATTCGGGTCAGTCCAGGCGAATTTGCGACTCTGACTGTTACGCTCATGAACTGAGACAGAAAGGATAGGTCAGTGAAGCAAACAGAGGAAGATATCAAAAAAGTAGGAATTTATTGTCGCGTTTCAAGCGATACCCAACGAGAAAAAAGAACGATTGACAGCCAGGTTTCCACGTTGACTGCCTACGCCGAGCGCTATGGCTACGACGTTTATCGAATTTACCAAGATGACGGATTCTCGGGCTCCACGATTGAGGGAAGGCCGGCGTTTAGAGAACTCCTAAACGACTGTGCGAAACACAAGTTCGATGCCATTCTCGTTGTTGAGCACAATCGCATCACCCGGTCTGAGAATCCCGAAGAAGTGGGCAAGATCCAACGGATTCTCATGGAGAACAATATCCGGATCATTTCTCCACCTGAAGGGGTCTTGGACCTGAAACGACCCCCGGATGAACTCGTGGCCTGGATCAAGATGTGGATTGCGAAGGAAGAAAAAAGAGAAATCGCCAGGAAAATGAAGAGGGGCAAAAGCGAAGGATTGAGAAAGGGCAAATGGACAGCCGGTCGACCCCCTTTCGGATACCAGTATGACAAGACGACCAACCGGTGGGACTTTCACCCAGAAGAGAAGAAACTGTACTTGTGGATGGTCGAAAAGTTCCTGGCGGAGAAACGTTCCCTGACCCAGATCTGTGCCTATCTGCAAAGGAGAGGCGTTAAGGGCAAGTACGGGAAAGACTGGGCCCACGCCACACTCAATTACATGCTTCGCAATCCCGCTTACAAAGGGGAGCTCTACGCCAACAAATATGAGTACGAATATGATCCGATCGCGGGCCGATCCAAGCGCGTGGGCACCAAGCCAAAAGAGGAATGGATCAAAATCGATATCCCGCCCATGATCTCGACCGAAAAGTGGAATCAGGTCCAAGAGCAACTGAATGCCAACCGGAGTCGAGGTCGTCCGGTGGCCAAGAATCTGCTCCTCCTGAAAGGCATCCTTCGCTGTGGGCATTGTGGAGCCAAGTTGTATGGACAGCACGGGGCTCGGCCCGAGCATCTGTACTACTACTGCCACAACCGTAGAGCTCCAAAACACAAGCGAAGCACAGACAGTAAAAAGCGATGTCGACTCCCTTACATCCGCAGTGATCGCCTCGATGACTTTATCTTCCGATACACCGCCCGGGTACTTCGCGAACCCGACTTGGTTTTAGAACAGATCTTCTCAGAAGAGCACTTGAGCCAGCGACTCTGCGAGTTAAAACGAATAAGGAGTGCTTGGAATCAGAACTCGACCGACATCAGGGACGCCTCGATCGCCTAATTGATCTTTATGCAGATGGCCAATTCGACCGGGTGACCCTTGATCGTAAAACTCAAAAGATCAGGAGAGAGCTAAAACAACTCGCCAAAGAATTAGAAAGGACCGAACACGAAAAGGAAGAGATCGAAAGGGGCAAGGCGCAACAAGTCAGGGCTCGAAACAAATTGCGCGAGCTCAGGGAACATGGCTTGGGAAGTTTTCTCGAGCAAAGGGCCGAGGAGATCGACTTTGATGACAGACGTCGTTTACTGGAAAGCTTCTTTCAATCCAGCAATGATTACATTGCCATTTCCGGCAGTGGACGTGCTTTAAAAGCAAGTGGGTCACGACCCAGCTTGGACTGCGAGTGGCGCTCGATGTTCGACTTCAACTTGATGAAAATTACGGCTGAACAGATCCAGTCTGGGAGGACGTTGAGCGAGGCGCTCGATGTGGCAGAGGCGCGGCGTATATATTTATCCGAAGAATGGACCCATCTATTCTACCCACCATAGATTTCACACAAGTCCTTTAAACAGAATGGCTTGGAGGCGGCTTGCGGATTCGATCTCAGACGTCGGCGCATGCCGCTGCTGAAGGCTTTCGTCGATTACAACACACAATTGTTTTAGAATGTGTTACGTTAATCCTTGAAAGCCGGTGAAGTAGTTTCGGACTATAGGCACTATGCCATTTCTTCGCCCCCAATCCATTCTCTTACTACTTTTAGCCACAGCTCCTTACTTGATCAGCAACGATCATCGCGACCGCCTCGACAATTACACCGAGTGGGGAATTAACCGCGGCGACAAGAAGGGAAACCAATACGCAGAGCTGGCCCAAATCCATGCCGCCAACGTTCACAAACTGGAACCCGCCTGGGAATACCATGCCGGTGATGCTAACGACCGGTCGAACATGCACAGCAATCCGATCATTATCGATGGCCTGATGTATTTTACTACTTCGACCCTGCGCGCCGTAGCGATTGACGCCGGTTCGGGCGAGGAGGTCTGGGTTTTCAAGGCAGAGGAGCATCACCCCGAGAAGACCGTGTTTCGCGGACGCAGTCGCGGGATAGTCTATTGGGAATCGGGCGACGACAAACGGATCTTTCACTCGGTCAAAGACCGCGTCTACGCCTTGAATGCCAAAACCGGCGAGCTGATCCGCTCCTTCGGCGAAGACGGCCATCTCGACCTTCGTCAGAATCTTGGGATGGATCCTGAAAAAGCATCCATTGAGGTAACTAATCCGGGCATCGTATATAAAAATTTCCTTATCGTAATCTCCCGGGTACCCGAAGGATATGATTCAACTCCAGGCCACATCCGGGCCTACGATACCATAACCGGCGAATTCAAATGGATCTTCCACACCATACCTCAGGAAGGTGAATTCGGTTACGATACCTGGGAGTTTGTCGAAGGGGAAAAATACGGAGGGGCCAACTCCTGGGGTGGCCTCACCCTGGACGAGGGACGCGGCTGGGTATTTGCGGCTACCGGATCTCCATCGTTCGATTTTTATGGCGGCTACCGCAAAGGCATGAACCTGTTTGGCAACTGTGTCCTCGCCCTCGACGCCACCACCGGAGAACGCATTTGGCACTACCAGACCGTCCATCACGATTTGTGGGACTACGATAATCCACCCGCCCCGATTCTCGTAACTATTCAAATTGGAGATCAGAAAAAGGATGCGGTTGTTCAACTGACCAAAATGGGCTTAACCTTCGTGCTGGACCGCGAAACGGGAGAGCCGTTGTTTCCGGTCGAAGAAATGCCGGTTCCACCGTCTACCGTTGAAGGTGAAGAAGCATGGCCGACTCAGCCGATTCCCCTGAAACCGGTTCCTTTAACTCGCCTGGGAATTTCCGTAGCCGACCTGTCGAATATTAACTCGCGCACAAACGATTACCTTCGCCGGCAATTTGCACGTTTCGTTTCAGGTACTCTCTATACGCCGCCTACCGAACAGGGAACTATCAGCCAACCCGGCCACCTGGGAGGTTCCCAGTGGCATGGTGGGTCTTACGATCCTTACACAAATATGTTGTATGTGAACGTAAATGACGCCCCGGCAATTTTGAAACTGCGCAAGATTTACGAGCCTGCTGGAGATGCGCAGATTACGGACCTGCAACGCGGCCGTGTTATTTACGAAAGAAACTGCACCGGTTGTCACGGACCCGATCGGCTGGGAATTCCCTCCATTTATCCAAGCGTTTTGAAACTGGAAAAAACCGAGGAAGAAATCGCGACCTGGATCCGCACCGGCGGAAACATCATGCCGGGTTTTCCTCACTTTGCGGACGATGAAGTCGATGCATTGGTAAGATACATGGCCAGTGATATAGTTGAAACGGACGCTCAAGCCGGAGGAGATGCAAAGGTGCGCTACCTCATTGAAGGCTACGGCTTTTTCAAAGATCAAAACGGTTACCCGGGAATTGATCCTCCCTGGGGAACACTCAACGCCATCGACCTTTCAACAGGCAATATCGTTTGGAAAGTTCCCTTAGGTGAATACCCGGAACTGGTCGAGCAAGGTATCCGGAATACAGGTACCATGAATTTCGGAGGAGCAGTTACTACCGCAGGAGGATTAATTTTTATCGCCGCAACGGCGGATGAAAAGATCCGCGCCTTCGAAAAGAGCCGCGGTAAACTTCTTTGGGAATACAAACTCCCGGCCGGTGGATATGCGACCCCGAGTGTTTATACGCAAAACGGACGCCAGTATGTAGCCATTGTTTGCGGTGGTGGCGGCAAAAACAGAACGCCGTCCGGCGATTCGGTTATGGCATTCGCATTACCAATGGAGGAATCGAAACCTACGACCATCGCCAACGCCGACAGCGATGGCTGGATAGAACTCTTCGATGGCAAGACACTCAATGGTTGGGTGCATATGAATGGATCGCACAGCTACACTGTAGAAGATGGCGCCATTGTAGGCCGGACTGTAACTGGCAGCCAGAATTCCTTCCTTTGCTCTTTGCAGGAGTTTGGAGACTTTGAACTGCAGGTCGATACCATGGTGGACGACATCACCAACCAAGGCATTCAATTCCGATCCTCGGTAAGGCCGGTCAGTGAACGTGATTCCCACAACTGGCGGGCCGGTCGCGTCTGGGGGCCGCAAGCGGAGGTTCGCAGAAATCTGGGCGAAAAATCTCCCACAACAGGAATCCTCTACGGTGAAGCCCTCGGAACCGGCTGGATGTCATCCGATGAGAAGAAGGAGAACGGTCACGACTTTTTTATGGACGAGGGTTGGAACAAACTTCGTATTGTTGCAGATGGTCCACGCATTCAGACCTGGGTAAACGGTCATCCCGTTGAAGACCTGGTTAATGAAGAGGTTTATAAAACCCATCCCAAGGGTTTCATCGGCTTGCAGATCCATGGTATTCGCGGTGAACGCCAATTTATTATGAAATGGCGCAGTATCCGGATCCGGCCTCTGTGAGACAACTGGCTACTGTTCCGCTGAACTGAAAACCAAGCGGCTGAATTCACTGCCCGATCCGAATCATCACTTTTTCCAAACCACTCTCCAGAATTACGCATAGGTGGATGGCGTCCTATCCGAAAATTCAGCCGAGTCGTAACCCACGGCGGGAGTTCGGCTTGTAAGCGCGTACAATGGCCGGATGAAGGCCGACACCTACCCGAAAAAGCGTCCCCCCGTGCACGTAAACCAGGTGCCCGCTGCGCAGGTATCGTCCATAGCTCCCACCCCGCCGCAGCACTTTTTGCTCCCCTGTTTCCGGGTCGAGGACTTCGATATTGGCATCATCGAATGCGCCGACGACAGTAATTGGAGGTGAAGAGAACGGCCTTGGCCCCAGGCAAGAGCTGAGGCCAGCGGTGCGTGATCTCGCCCGAATCGAGTGTGGTCAG
>JALLOM010000129.1 GCA_027717865.1 Acidobacteria bacterium AH-259-O06
AAATCAATTCGAGAAATTGGAGTCACTTGCCTGGGGGGACGAGGCACTGCACTTCTTGAAACCAGTTCAGGACGACATTCACCTGCCTGGGGGCCGATTCGGGTGGGGTCTTGACCATTAGGAACCTCTGGTTGTCCGGGGCAAGGTCGTAACCCCGAGTGAAGTAGGGACCTTCGAACAGTAAGGTGGGCGTTCCAGCCAAACCCGATGCGGCGTCGATTTGGACCGCCATCAGCTTGTTGCCGTTGCGGTAGAAAAGCTCCTTTCCGCTTCGTGCCCACAGTGGCTCGACGCCACCGTCCGCGGAGATCTGCCACCTGCCGCCGGCAGGGTCGGGGTACGCCGTCACGTAGACCTCATCGCGGCCTGATTCGTTGGATTGATAGGCAAGCCAGCGCCCGTCGGGTGAAAAGGCGGCAAATTCTTCGTGAAAAGGCGTGTCCAGGAAGGGCTTCGGCTCGCCTTCCCCGTCCAGCGGCAGCAGCCAGATGTCTTCGCCGGTGTCGGGATTGATCTCCGTGAACGCCAACACTTTTCCGTCCGGCGCGATAGAGGAGGGGCGTTTGTCGTAGTCGCTGCTCAGCAGCGGTTCCTCGGGAGCGCTGCCATCGGCCCTCCTCCAATAGAGGTCGTACTGAGGTTGTTCCGACTGGTAGATCACACGCGCGCCGTCGGGCGTCCAGATCGGACCGAACTCGGCAGCCTCTCTGAAGGTGAGCCGGGTCAGGGTAGCCCGCGCCAGCTCATAGACCCACACGTCCCGGCTCTCCTGCTGGATGCTCAGAGCCACTCGCCGGCCCTCGGGCGACAGCCTGGGATGGGAATAAAGGCCGGGTGTCTCGATGACGGGCTGCTCGGTGCCGGTGCGATCCACCCACAGCAGCATGCGCGCAGCGTTTAAGACGGAAGCGGGGATATAAGCCAGCGTCCCCTCTGCGGAGCAGGCGAACTGCGCATGGCCGCTCGGAGGCTTCACGGCGACATCCTCGACGACTGGTACGGGCGCGCCGCTCACCTCCAGGCGCGCCAGGTCGAAGGGTACCGCCATTATGGTCTCTGAGCGCACATACACCAGGTGGCCGGTGGGCACATACCGTGCGAAGAGCCCGCCTTCGATCAGGATTCGCCGCTCACCCGTCTCCAGCGAGTGTACGGCAATGCGCGCCTGGTCGATCGGCGTGGAATAGATGGTGAACAGAACGGCCTTGCCGCTGGGCAGGATCTGCGGCCACCAATGGCCGAGCTCGCCTGCGGAGGAGTCCGGGGTGGTCAGGACCTCGGGCCTCCCCCCGGCTGCGGAGACTTGCCACAGGCCCCTGCCGTACGAGGGTGTGTAGATGATCGTGCCGTCGGATCCCCAGCTCCCGCCGCCCCAGTCGGCGTCGCAGAGTGTGAGAGCCGATCCACCCTCGATGGAGATCTTCTTTAGTTTGCCGTCGGCGGTGAAAGCGACCCACCTTCCGTCGGGAGAGAAAAACGGACTGTAGGCTCGCTCAGTGCCGGGAATGGGCGCGACTTCCAGCCGATCCATGCGCCGCAGATAGAGCTCGGTCTGGTCACCCGGTGCGACGGTCAAGACCATGCGGGTTCCGTCAGGCGAGAGGGCCACTGCCGGAAATTCGCCAACCAGTCGATCCGTCTTTGCCAGGTGAACGGAGAAACGCGCAGGATTCCGAGGCGTCGGAGAACCCGCTTGGATCAGTCTCCAGGCCATCAGGCCGGCGCTCACCGCCAGCAAGGCCACGAGTGTCCATGGCAAGGCCCGACGCCACGCCGGTTCCGAGGCAGCGGGTGCAGCCCTCAAGGCCGTCACCCCCGAGGGCTCGGCCAGCCTTTCCTCGATCTCGATCCTGGCGTCGGCAATATCATGCAGTCGTTTGTGGGGCTCCTTGTGGAGACAACGGTGCAAAAGCTCCCGAATCCTGGCTGGTGTGTCTGCGGGAAGGGCCTGCCAATCGGGCTCACCCTTGAGAATCCCAGCCAGAGTTTCCGTGACCGTCTCTGCCTCAAAGGGCCGCTTACCGGTCAATAGTTCATAAAGCACGCAGCCAAAGGCCCAGACATCCGCCCTTTTGTCTACTGGCTTGCCACGGGCTTGCTCTGGACTCATGTAGGCCGCCGTGCCAAGGATGACACCGGCACGAGTCATCTCCTCGGTCAGGGTTGGTGAGTGGGACATATCGGCAGCAGGTCTCTCGCCCTCCAACGCCTTGGCCAGACCAAAATCCAGAACTTTAACCGTGCCCTGCGCTGTGATCTTTACGTTGGCGGGCTTCAGGTCGCGGTGAATGACGCCTTTCTCATGGGCCGCCGCCACTCCTTCGGCAATCTGACGGCAAACTTCCAGCGCCTCCTCCACAGGCAGGGGTCCTTTGGCCACCCGCTCCGCCAGGGTCTCTCCCTCGACCAGCTCCAAGACAAGAAAATGAAGGCCATCCGCGTGCTCGAAGCTGTGGATCGCGGCAATGTTGGGGTGGTTTAGCGATGCCAGGAGCTTGGCTTCCCTCTCAAAGCGGGCCAGCCGCTCCCTATCCTGGGCGAACAGATCAGGCAGAACTTTAATGGCCACCTCACGGCCCAGGCGGGTGTCCTCAGCCCGGTAGACTTCTCCCATTCCTCCTTCGCCGATCTTCTCCAGAATCCTGTAGTGAGAGATGGTCTTGCCGATCATCTTACGTTGATAGGAACTCCCTTTGCGAGCCCGATTGTATTTCGAGACGGAAAAGGGGTCAAGTAAGCGAATTGACTCATCAAAAATCTATCTGAAATGGATTCGTTGCCTGGTTTAAAAATCTATTCGAAATTGCCCTTGCGGAAGAAGGATAATAGTGTGGCAAACGTCTCATATTCGACCTCGCGCGCTGAGACTGACTGACAAGCGGACTTCGTCTGCCAAGAGCGTTCTCCAGCTTCAAGGCCGAGGGTAGGGTTGGCAAATCAACTCATATGGGTTTACCCTGGCTGTTTGATTTAAGGGAAAATTTTCGAGGTAGGGCACGTCTCTGATGTTTTGACGGATTGACTGTGCAGAAGGGAAGATCAGTCATTACCCAAGTGTATCCGTCAGGCTTTGGCTTAGAGTGTTTTTACTATCTCTTTATATGGAAGTGGCTCAGCAGCAGTAACGCGAAGAAGAGGAGCAAATAACATGGTTTCCTATTCCATCTACAAGATCATTCACTTGATTGGAGTTTTCATGATCTTCGTGTCTCTCGGGGGATTGATCGTCGTCAGCGCCACTGGCGAAGCAAATAGCTCCCGTTGGAGAAAACTCGCCGCCATCACCAACGGCATCGGATTAGTGGTGGTGATGGTTGCGGGATTCGGTCTGCTGGCCCGTCTGCCCATCGACTGGCCCTGGCCCGGGTGGGTCTTCCTCAAGATACTCATTTGGCTTATTTTTGGTGCTATGATTGTCCTTGTCGGCCGAGTTTCGAAATCCGGCAACTACCTGTGGTGGGGTTCATTGCTGCTGGCCGGTGTGGCTGCCTACCTGGCCATCTTCAAGCCATTCTAAAGAAGAGTTCCTGAAGATAGCTTCGCGCTTGATCGCGGGAAAAAGCGACGATGTTGAACCCGGATTCCGAAGTTAAGTCCCGTTTGTATTCACTCCTTTGAGTGTAGCTCACTTCGAATCAAGGACAACCGATGAAGGTGCACTTTGAATCATTTCCAGCAACAGGCGCGAATCATTCTCCTTGGGATAATCAAAGCCGAGCAGTCTGGCCATTGTGGGAGCAATATCCTCAGGCCCGCAAGGATCGGGATATAATCCGGGCTTAATTCCTGTACCCATGAAGACGATCGGAATGTGCCGGTCATAATCGTGCGCGGTGCCATGACCAGTTCCTCCGGGACGAGGGTCAAGGTAAAAATATTTTTTAGGTAACACTATCAGATGAGGGCTTCTCGGTTGAAAAAAGGAATTCCGAAAGAGCTCAATGTGGGGATCACTGGAAGGTTTATTGCTCAAGAGCTGGGAATGGGTGTAGACCGCTTCGACGAGGCCGGTCGATAGGAGTGCCTTGATGATTGTGGCTTCGACCTCCTTGCGTTCGAGCTGGTGCTTTTGAATCACCTCTTCATCGAAATAGATATCTCTGTCAAAATGAGCAATCAGGCTTTCCACACCCGGAAACCGAGTCTCCAAAGCCTGCTCAACTGCAGCTTCCAGAAGGCTGGGATTAGCTCGTCGGGCATCGATGCCTTTGGCCTGTAAGGTTTCGACCAGAGGGAGAGATCCATGGTCTGATGTCAAGACCACCAGAGTATCGACCAGATTAACACTCGCGTCCACCTCCTGAAACAGCCTTTCCAGAATGAGGTCCAGTCGTAGAAGCTGGTCCATGACCTCCTGGCTCTCCGCTCCATAGGTATGCCCGACAACGTCGGTTGCGGCAAAACCAACAGCCAGGATATCGGTAATGGCATCCCTACCGAGTTCATGTGCCCGCATGGCTTGGATTGTCACGGACAGCGTCAGTTCATCGACAAAGGGTGTGCGGCGAAGATAATCATAAAATCCACTTTGCGGGGGGGTTCCACGGATGGAATGGGGAAAAACGATATCCTTGCGGTCCCACTCCCCTTCGATTGCATCCCGGCCCGCATACTTCTCATATAGTTTTTCGTCCTCGAGCAGGCGCCTCCACTTCTTACCCGCATACCGGTCGGGCAAACGTTGGTTGTTCCATTCTTGCAGCCACGCGGGAGCTTTGCTCATATAGTAAGTGCTGGTGACAAAGTTGCCCCCGGAGGTTTCATACCAATAGGCGGCATCCCCTCGATGACCTGCCAACAGGATGGCTGAACGATCCTTTAAACAAACAGCTACTACACGGGACTCCGGATTTTTCTGCTTCAGCATGTCGCCAAGTGTAAAACCCATAAAGTTGACCGGAGAAGCTTGACGACCCTCACCTCCCAACGGGGAATGCGTAGGATCTTCCACCACGTTGACGACTCTTTTTAAGAACGGATCGTACCAGCTGTTGGCAATAATTCCAGAGTGGCTCGGATGACGGCCCGAAAGGATCACCGAATGGCCAGGCGCAGTCGAGGTGATGGCATGACGATAGTTGGCGTTGCTGAAGACCGCACCATGATCCAGAAGCCTTCGAAGGCCACCTTTATATAGATCACTAAAGCGCATTAAGTAATCAAAGCGCATCTGGTCGATCGCAAGAACCAAAATCAATTTGGGCGGTGCTGCACCCTGTGGTCCCCAGAACGAAAACAACAAGATCACTACTGCTGATAAGGCGATTGCCACCCCTGCTGTTTTTATAACCCGTACACGCCTAGTTACCATGTTTTGAGTGCCTTGCTCAGCCCGGTAAAATTTCACCCATGCCGCCTTGAGCGAGCTTCTCTAGGATCTTGTAATGGCTAATGGTCTTTCCGACAACAATGCCCCCTCTCCCACTTTGTGCAAAGGGATTTTGCCTAAATGCTTTGCGTTACCGGTTGTCAAGCGGACGCATCGCAAAAAGCTTGCTCGGTACGCGGCTCTCTTTCATGATCTTTGCGAACTTAGCCACGACGTCCGGATGCTGGGCGGCCACGTCGTTCTTTTCGCCAATGTCTTCTTTCAGGTTGTACAGTTCGATTTTGAGCGGGTCTTTATTGTTCTTGCGAAGCATGTTCTGGCGGATCGCTTTCCAATCTCCCATATGCACGGCTTGTTGGCCGCCGTAAGCGGGGAACTCCCAATATAGGTAATCGTGTCGTTTCTGTCGATCCACTTGACCGAGCAATGTGGGGGCAAAGCTGATACCGTCGATACCGGTGGGCGCCTTGGTACCCGTGATCTCTGCAATCGTGGGCATCACGTCCCAGAAGGCGGACGGATGGTCGGTTTCTGTCCCTGGTTCGATCTTGCTGGGCCAACGAGCGACCATGGGCACGCGAATGCCACCTTCATAAAGGCTGCCTTTGAGTCCGCGGAATGGACCAGCGGATTCAAAGAAGGCGGAGTCCGACCCACCGAGGCGGTCAAATGTCGGGCCGTTGTCCGAGCTGAAGATGATGAGCGTGTCCTCGTCGAGCCCCAGTTCTTTAACCACCGACATAATCTTACCAATGTCACGATCCAAGTGGCTGATCATGGCAGCATAACCGGCGCGCGGGAACGGGTGTTTCAGGTAACGACGATGGACATAGTCCTCTTCGGGGATTTTGCCTTTGTACTGGGCGAGCGACTCTTCGGGCACTTGAATCGACAGATGCGGGATGGCGAAAGGCATGTACAGAAAGAATGGGCGGTCCTTGTTGGCGCGGATGAACTCCAACGCCACTTCTGTGAACTTGTCCTGCGAATAGGTTTCGCCGTTGAGCGTGCGGTCGTTACCCGGCAAGGTTTCTTTTTTGTCGTTTCGCCAAAGGAATCGGGGGTAATGATTGTGCGCGTGCACCTGGCAGTTGAAACCGTAGAAAAGGTCAAATCCTTGCTTGTTTGGATCGCCCGTGCTGCCGAAATGACCCAGACCCCACTTGCCCATGGCACCGGTGGCATAGCCCTTTTGTTTGAGCATCTCTGCGATCGTCACTTCGCTCTCAGGGATCGGATGCTGACCAGGAAACTCCCAGCCATGTTTCTGCTTCAGATGGTCGAGATTGTTTGGATTACCGTTGCTGCGGATATAGGCGTGACCGGGATGCTTGCCCGTCATCAAGCAACAACGCGATGGCGCACAAACCGCATTGCCTGAGTAATGCTGAGTAAATCGAATCCCTTCGTCAGCGATGCGATCGATGTTCGGAGTCTTAATCCACCGCTGTCCATAGCAGCCCAGCTCCCCATAGCCAAGATCGTCGGCCAATAAGTAAATGATATTCGGCGGGCGTGTTGACATTTCTTCGGCAAGGCCACGCTCGACGGTGGAGAAGATGAGCGATAGTGTGGCAGCCAGGATGAATCGATTACACATGTGCGAGATCTCCCATATCATTTTTCATCAAGTCGTTTGATCCATGTTTGAAAATAGCTCGACCGCTTCGTGATCGGCACGGTAGACTTCTCCCATCCTGCCTTGGGCTAGGATTTTGTAGTGAGAGATGGTCTTGCTGAGCAATGCTTACCTCCAATTTGCGGGGAAGTCTATTTAGGAGATATTAGACCTTCGGGTGTTGAAGGGCAATGCCAACATCAAGGGGAGGTTGAGGGATTCTTTTTTTCACGAGTGCATCGGATATGGCCATTATCGATGAAGCCCAGTCAACCTCGAATTTTCTACGTTAGAAACTCTTCCGGCAGGCAAGTGCTAAACTGAAGAAGAGCCGGAGAAGCACACAAGCCCGCTTTCGGGCTGGGTAATGTGTCAGGAATAATTGCTGTGATGGGCGAGAGATGAAGAATGAGCAACTAAAGGTGCTGGGGCAGCTGCGGGTAGAGTGCTACGCAGGTTACAAAGGGGAGCAGCGACCGCTTCGATTCTATCTGGCTGATCATCGATACCAGGTGAAAGAAGTTCTCGACCAGTGGTATGAGCCGGAAGACACTTACTTTCAGGTGCGAGCAGATGATGGCAATACTTATATCCTCCGTCACACGAGAAAGGATTCAGACGATGTATGGACATTAGAGTCATCGTCCGCTCGGTGACAGTTGATTGGGGTTGCAAACGCTCGAATCAGTGAAAAGCCATGAATCTTTACAGAGAAAGGATGAAGGAGTTCGAAGAAAGGGCACGCAACCTGCCCTTCTATGACGAGCTTGATTACGATGTGGAGGTTGTCCTGGTTGAGCCGATTAAGGCCCACTACTCCAGTAACAAAGAACGACGGCGCTGTATCGTGCGGCGAAAGAACGGCAAGGAATATGTGGCCTTCTACGACTAAGAACTCGGGACCCTGATCGATTCCACCGATTTTAAACAGTTAAGAGATTCCCCTCAAGTGTCTCAGTTGTTGTGTCACTTTTTCCGTCACACTTGAGCCAAAACACATGTTTCCGTTTTGTTTCCGGTTGAGTTGGTGATTTTTGGTGAATCTGGGTAATCCGACCTGTCCTGCAATCGCGCTAAAGTATTGTGTTTCTAGCGAGTTTGTAAGTTTTTTCTAGTTAAGATAGTGTTAAATGACCCAACTGTTGGATTTCCTCATCGTTGGCGCAGGTCCTGGGGGATTGGCCTGTGCCATTGAAGCTAAGAAAAGAAATCTTCATTTTTGCGTAATTGAGAAAGGCTGTCTGGTCAATTCGATTTACCATTATCCTGTCAACATGACCTTTTTCACTACGGCTGATCTGCTCGAAATCGGGGACATCCCCATGATTGTCTCTTCGGAGAAGCCAAAGCGGCTGGATGGTCTTAAGTACTACCGTCGGGTGACCGACCACTTTGAGCTGCCCATCAGGAACGATGAGCGAGTGATCTCAGTAAGGGGTGAAGAAACTGGTTTTTTGGTGGAGAGTATCGATCGTCTTGGTCAGGGGCAGGTATATCACTGTAAAAGAGTCATTATTGCCGTGGGTTATTACGACAACCCCAACATGTTGAATATCCCTGGTGAGGATCTTCCCAAGGTCAGTCATTACTATTCGGATTGCCACCGTTACTTCCACAAGAAGGTCGCTGTCATCGGAGGGAATAACTCGGCGGCTGAAGCAGCATTAGATCTTTACCGTAACGGGGGTGCCGAAGTGACGCTGATTCACCGGGGTGAAGCGATGGGACGGGTGGTCAAGTATTGGATCTTACCCGATATCAACAATCGCATCCGTCGGGGTGAAATCGGGGCCTATTTTTCAAGTACCATGAAAGAGGTCCGGGATACAGAGATTGTCATTTCAACTCCTGAAGGAATGAAGACGCTTGAAAATGACTTCGTGCTAGCGATGACAGGCTACCATCCCGACGCCGTCTTTCTGAAGAAAATGGGAATCGAGGTGGATCCACAAACCTACATTCCCCAACACAATCCCGAAACCCTAGAGACGAACGTAAAAGGGCTGTACCTGGCGGGTGCAATAGTATCGGGGAGAATGACAAACCGCATCTTCATTGAGAATGGGCGCTTCCACGGCGTGCAGATCTTTAAGCACTGGGACGAGCAGCTGGCGAAGCTGACCACTCACAACTCAAAGGCTCAATAGCTCAA
>JALLOM010000013.1 GCA_027717865.1 Acidobacteria bacterium AH-259-O06
GCCAGACCAGGCGCAGCACGACACCTGTCCCCGAAGCCATGGAGTTGATCTTCTCGTACAGATCCCGGGCGGTCCTCACAGGATCCCCATTGACATGTGTGATTACCTGATTGGGCTCCAATCTCGCTTCATCCGCCAGGCTGCCGTGAGCTACGCTGCGGATACGCACTCCTCTCTCATTGTCTAGGCCCAGTCTTTCCGCATCTCGCGCTGACAGCGTTTCGAACTCCAGACCAATTTCCTTCTCTCGTTCCTCTTCTTTACGTTCCTCGAAGGAAAGCCCTTCACTTTCGGCTCGCCCACGTTGTTCGATAGTTCTTTGCGCTAGCGTCACGTTCAGCTGCAGGACTTTTCCTCGCCGAACCACGGTAAACGGAACTTCTTCACCCGGAGGGGTATTCGCTACTGAAACGCGCAAATCATAGAGTGTCTCAATCTCCCCGTCTCCAAACTTGACAATCACATCTTCCGCTCGGATGCCGGCCTCATAGGCGGGTCCATTTTCGGCCGGATCACCCTTTTCATCAATAACTTGGACGACGAGAACTCCGTCTCCGTCCTTAATTCCCTCAGGATCATTCCCAGCGACGCCGAAGAATTTCGCGATCCCCTCATTCATAGGATAGGTATTCATGGAAACACCGAGCCAGCCTCGCTCAATTTTCCCTGTCCTTACAATCTGGTTATAAGAATTGATAAAAACCGAGGACGGAATGGCGAATGCTACTCCCTGGGATCCACCGCTGCCGGTTAAAATCCAGGTATTGATTCCGATGACCTCGCCACGCATATTAACCAGAGGGCCGCCACTGTTCCCCCGGTTAATGGCCGCGTCGGTCTGAATGTAGTCGCCAAAAATCGTCTGGCGTTGAAACACACGCCCGGTGGCTGAAACGATCCCTGAAGTAACGGTCTGACCCACGCCAAATGGATTTCCGATTGCTAGTACCCACTCACCTACTTGCATCTTCGAGGTATCACCCACCTTGGCGAAGGGCAAAGGTTTGGAAGCGCTGATTTTCAGGACTGCAAGATCCGATTCGGGATCTTGGCCGAGAACCCGCGCCACGTAAGTGTCACCGTTGTGCAGTTTCACTTCGATCTTGTCAGCGATCTGTCTCACGCCGCGCTGCGTGAAGGGGGGAGCTATGACGTGGTAATTGGTGAGAATGTACCCCTTACTATCCACAATCACTCCGGAACCCAGACTGGTGGTCTTCTGCTCCTGAGGAATCATGGGTCCGAAAAAGCGCTCCCAAAAATCATCTCCAAAAAACTCTCGAAGATCTTCGGGTCCTTCCCTTCTTTGCGGGACACGTGTTCGAACCACTGCGGTCGTACTGATGTTGACCACGGCGGGCTCCACAGTCTTGGCGACTCGTGCAAATCCTTCCGCCAGACTTGCCGCCTCATTTAACACCAGAGCGGACCCTTCACCTTCAGCCTCCAACAGTGCCACTTTGGTGGTCTGCTCGGCACTCATCACACGCTCAGGAACAAGAGTCCCAATAGCGATTCCCAGCAACAGAGTGATGAAGAGCGCCAAAAAAGTGATTCCTTTCTTAGATCTCAAAAATTCCTTCATATCGGCCACCCAATCCTCCGCGGTTAATTTCTCAGCATGTCAGTTGCTTCTTTGTTTTGTTTCTTCTCAGATTATACGCCCTGTTTGGAAAACTGTTCCTCTTTCGATTTTAGCACAGCAACTTCACCCACCACGACCCCCATCACAATCAGTATCCCCTCGAACCACTTCAGCCAAAGAGACAGATCGATAGCGGGAGAAGTAGTCTTTGGCTGCATTCATCACCCTTGGAGCCAGCAAAAGGGCAGCGATCATGTTGGGAAGCGCCATCATGGCAAATAAGATATCCAACAAATTGATCACCAATTGCACACCCCAGACGGCACCTACAAAGAGCATCGCCAAATAAAACGCGTCATAGATTCGACCATGTTCTGCACCAAAGAGATAACTGAAGCACTTCTTGCCGTAGTAAGAGTAGCCGAACATCGTGGATATCCCGAAGAGCGCGACAACCACAACCAGGGCCAATTTCCCCAAGTCCCCCATGACCGCTTCAAAGGCTTGCGCGGTCAGAGAGACTCCCTTGACTCCTTCTACTTGCCAGTTTCCGCTGGAGAGAATCACAAAAGCGGTGAGAGAGCAGACCACGATCGTGTCGATAAAAGGACCGATCATGGCCACCAATCCTTCTCGGACTGGCTCGGTGGTTTTGGCAGCCCCGTGGGCCATGGGAGCCGTTCCGATCCCCGCTTCGTTTGAGAAGGCAGCTCTCTTAATACCGGTTTGGATAACCGTCATCAGCGAAATACCAGCGATTCCTCCCGCGGCCGCAGTGCCGGTGAAGGCGTCGTGAAAGATCTGGCTAAACACATGAGGGATGAGATCGTAATGTTTGGCGACCACATAGAGAGAGCCAACCAGGTATAACAAACACATGGTGGGAACCATGCGGCTTGCGACCTTTGCAATTCTCTTCACACCCCCCAGGATGACCACGGCAACCAGAAAAGTTGACACAAGACCGGTGAGCCAGGGTTTAACGCCGTAGGTCTCAACCAGGATCTCGGCCACCTGGTTTGTTTGAAACATGGCGAGGCAACCAAATATCCCGAAAATGCTGAAGAAAATGGCCAGGAACCGGTATTTCTTACCCAGTCCTACCTCAATGTAGTACATCGGTCCCCCCTGGACTTGCTTGAGACTATCTTGACCTCGATACATGACAGCCAATGTGCACGTGAAAAACTTGGTTGCCATCCCCACGAGAGCGGCTAGCCACATCCAAAAGACCGCTCCAGGGCCGCCCTGCGTAATGGCTATGGCGACTCCTCCGATGTTTCCCATGCCGATGGTAGCAGAGAGATGGGTGCTCAAGGCCTGGAAATGACTAATATCTCCGGGGTCTTCTTCCCGATCGAACTTCCCCTGAAGGATTTCAAGGGAGTGCCTTACACCCAAAAAAGGGAGAAACCGGGAGTAGATGGTGAGGATAAAGCCGCCTCCGAGTAAAAGCGCCAGCAGGGGGGCTCCCCACGCATAATCAACGGCTACAGATAAGATCCTGTCGAGTGTCTGCACCGGGTTTTAAACCAGCTTGAGCCTGGCATAGCTCTGCAGGAATTTTTTGATCCCGATGCCTGGAAATTTCACAGTGATCTTCAAATCGTTTCCGGTATCCTGGACATGAAGGATCCGACCGTAGCCCAACTTCTGGTGAAGGATTTCCGCACCTGAGACAAACCGGCGATGCGAGACTGCCCTCTTTTGAGAGAGCTCTTGCAAGAACCCTCGAACGCTTTCTACCGAATCATAGGTTTTGCCTGAGAAGCGGCTTTGACCTCTTCGCCGGTAGAAAGTTTCACCGAATCTAACATTGGGTTGAACAAACTCCAGCGAAGCCAGTGGGCTTGAGCAGTCGCGAACCAGATGTTTTGGAATCTCCTTTAGGAAGCGGCTGGGACTATTCGTCTCACTCCCCTCACGCCCGAAGAATCGACGGCGGCGGGAATAAGTCAGGTAGATTCTTTTCTGGGCCCGTGTTAAACCCACATAACAAAGCCGTCGCTCTTCCTCCAGATCCTCTTCAGAGAGCGAGCGGCTGTGGGGAAAAAGTCCCTCTTCACAACCCACCAGAAAAACGATGGGAAACTCAAGACCTTTGGCATTGTGTAAGGTCATCAGGCTGACCGCTGCTGACTGGTCATAGTCGTCAGCCTCAGAACGTAAAGCCGCCTGATCGAGAAATTCCTGCAGGGTGTATCCCTGCACAGCCTGCTCTTTTGCCACCGTGACCAACTCTTTCAGGTTAAGGATCCGGTTATGAGACCCTTCCGAGTCTTCCCTCCGCAGCACTTCGACGTAGCCACTCGCTTCGAGAGTCTTGTCCAGTGAGAGGTGCAGTGGCAGTTCTATGAACTCCTGAGATCGGCGGATCAACTTGAAAAAACGTTCCAGTGCCAGATGCGTTCTGGCCGGAAAGACATTCTCTTCAAGACCTTTGCAAAGAGCCCCCCAGAGAGTCGTTCTCTCATCCCGGGCCATCTGTTGAAGACGATCCATCGTCACTCGACCGATCCCTCGAGGCGGCTCGTTGATGATCCTCATAAGAGAAACATTGTCATCAGGATTTACCGCCACACGCAGGTAGGCCAGCGCGTCCTTGATCTCTTTTCGATGGTAGAAACTGACTCCACCAATCAGGTTGTAGGGAATGTCAACGCGTCTTAGGAATTCTTCAAATTGTCGGGATTGGAAGTTGGTGCGATACAAGACCGCCAAGCCCTTTTCTCCTTCCTGAAGATGTTGATAAATCTTCTGGGAGACGAAATAGGCCTCACCTCTCGCGTCGGGTGCAGCGAAAAGCTCGAGGGGTTCACCCGTAGGTTTTTGTGTCCAGAGAACCTTCCCTTTCCGATGGACGTTATTTGAAACCAGGCCGGTTGCCGCATCCAGGATGTTCTGGTTAGACCGGTAGTTTTGCTCTAGCTTGACAATGGTTGCCGTCGCAAAATCGGTTTCAAAACGAAGAATGTTTCCGATGTCAGCGCCTCGAAAGCCATAGATTGACTGATCCTCGTCTCCCACCACACTGATGTTCTGGTGGACACAAGTCAGATTTTTGATTAAATCATATTGAGGACGATTGGTATCCTGATATTCGTCAACCAGGAAGTACTGGTACCATTCCCCGTAGCGCTCCCGCACATCACGGTGTTTCTTCAGCAACCGGCCCGTCAAGAGAAGCAAATCGTCAAAATCCACGGCATTGGATCGCTTGAGAAAACGCTGATAGGCACCGTAGATACGGGAAATTTCTTCCTTCTCGGAGCTGCCCGACTCCTTGCGGTAGACCTTCGGGCTCCAGTTTTTGTTCTTTGCCCAACTGATCGTTGCACACGCCTTATGGAGAGAAAGATTACTGTCCCTTAGGTTGAGTTCTTGGTAGACAGTCTTGAGCACCCTTTTCTGATCCTCCCTGTCACAGATGGTGAAATCCCTGCGATAACCGATCAGGTCCGCGTGCTGCCGCAGGACCCGCACACAAAAAGAGTGAAATGTACAGACAAGAGGAGCAGCGGCGAGATGAGTGAGAAGCGCTTCCACCCGACTTCTCATCTCCTCGGCGGCTTTATTGGTAAAGGTGACCGCCAAGATCCGCTCGGCTCTGCAGATTCCTTGATCAATCAGATAGGCGATCTTGTAGGTGATCGTTCGGGTCTTGCCACTTCCGGCCCCAGCCAGGATCAGCATGGGGCCTTCGGTGTGGGTCACAGCAAATTTCTGCTCTTCGTTGAGATGCTTTAGATAGTCGCCGCTCGAACCTTTCATTAGCGCCTTCGTTACCCGTCATTCTTGCAACAAAGCTTCACGATACCACGAAAGAACGACAGGTCAAAAGGGGGGGAAACGGGGGTCGGTTAGCGTCGGCGGCGGCTCACGCGCTCGATAAACTCTTCAATGCCGGCCAGGGAATCGTTATGGGTTGATTTGTACAGCGTCTCTAAATATTGGCGGCAACGCCTGGCGTGGGGGGCTCCTCGCTGTACGGACCCTCGGGCGAATGCTTCCATGGCCGGGTCGATCCGGTTCTGCTTCCACCGACCCATCCCTATGAAATAATAGGCTTCGCCATTGGGGGCGGGGTCGGAATGCAGGCTCAGGGCTTTCTGGTAGTTAGATATGGCGGTATTCCACCTCTGCCGTTCCGCAGCTTGTCGGCCGAGGACCGCATGAGCAACCGCCTTCTGCTGATTGATGTAGGCCTTCCAATCACGATCGGAGGTCTGAGCTCCCTTTGAAGCAGCATCAAACCCTGCAATAGCCTTATTTGCGTATTCAGCCGCTTTGCTCCACTGCGTCCTGCTCGCATAAATTCGGATCAACTCGCCCAGAATATCATAACAATCCTTGGGTGCGAGTTCGGCACACGCCTTTTCCCCATATTCAATGACCTTGTCTTCATTCTTCAGCTCTATGTAAGACCTGGCTATGTACGGGGCAAACTGCGGATCGGGTTTTTGACGGTAAACCTTCTCCCAATACCGGGCCGCTTTTGCGAACTGTTTCAATTGGTAGGCACCGTAAGCCGTTATGTTCAGCGCATTGATGTCCTCCGGTTGGATCGCCAGAAATTTGTCACCTGCGGAGACAACCTTCTGCCACTGTCCTTTGTTTCGGTAATCGAGCAACAACTGCACGTAACTCTTGACTGCGTGTGGGACCAACGACGATTGATTGCTCTTGATAAATTCGACGATCGCGTCTTCTCGAGTGGCTAGATCAGCATTGACGGCACTCTGGAAACGGTCATACTCTTCTCGGGTATAGTCTACTTGTGCGAACGCAAAAGGTTGCCCAATGAGCAGAACCAATAAAAGTGGAAACATATTTCTTGAAACGGATCGAACGCTCATTATAGTACGCGACCTCCATTAAAAGGTTTTTCTTAATGTCTTATATCATTGGTGCATTAAGCTCAGAATTCGTGCGGCAAACCGTGTCAAGGTAACACACTTTCCAAGCACGATCAATCACAATAGATCAGATGACTTCCCAATCACAAGGTTGCTTAAATACAATGAACTTGCTCTATGGTCCAGAACTTTTTTGAAAATATTGAAAGGATCCCCCTCGACGCCATCGATCCAGAAGATCGCCTCTTTGCCATCTCTGCCCCGTGGTTACCCCTTGAGCAGCTGATCCGATCCATCAAAAACACGGGCCTTCTCTCTCCTCTGCACGTGCAAAGAACAGATCGAAGTCGCTTCAGACTGATTATCGGCTTCCGCCGATATCAAGCGGCCTGCAAGCTAAGATTTCAAGAGATTCCCTGCATTGTGAGGGGTGAGGAAAATGCCCTCAAACTTTTTGTGCAGGCTCTCGAGGACAATCTTGTCAGCCGTCCCCTCCAGCTAGTGGAAAAAGCTCACGTTCTTTTGAAATTGCGACGCCACTTCGAGCTCAGCACTCGCACTCTTTTGGATGACTTTGCGCCCCTGCTCGACATTCGTGCGGATCGTTTGCACCTCGAGCGATATCTGGATTTGGCCAGGCTGCCCAAATCATTACAACGCGCGATTCCCAAGCCGCTGGATCCCGAAATTGCCTTGAATTTGTCGGGCTGGAAAACGGAGGAGCAAGATTTTTTCCTCGCTCTGCTCTCAAAGTATCGGCTGCGGAAGAACAAGCAAAAGCAATTGTTCACTTTGTTGGACGAACTGCGTGCCTTGCAACGAATTGCTCCATCGGCGCCCAGAGACGGGGAGAGGGCTCATGTGGAAATTCTTTGGCAGAAAAGCGGGGCAGGAAAAATCGAACAAGACGAACGCCTGCCCCTGTCAGACCGGTTTGAGCAGGTTCTTGAAAAGCTCCACCGACTTCGATTTCCTCATCTTTCGGAATATGAAGAAAAATATGCCGAGCTGAAATCCGCCCTTAAACTCCCACCCCAAATTCAATTTCATGCTCCCCGCTATTTCGAAGGTAACCGAATCAACGTCTCCTTTTCCTTTCGCCATCCCCAGGAATTACTTGAAGTGGCGAAAAAATTACAGGAGACGGCCAAGAAGGATGAAGTAAAAGATATCCTCGAATTGTTGTAGACTGGCCCCCATGAAACCATACAAACCCGAGAGGCTTTTTGTGGAACGCTCGGTTGAGGATTCACCGATCACCCAGAACGTGCTCATGCGACTCCCCGCGGTTGCTGTTGAACAAATCGATTCCACCCACTCGCTGCTGGAAGAGTCCCAACACTGGAACCCAACCATTCCCCGGGCGAAAAGATGGTTAATTCTGGCGCGGCACAAGGGTCATTTTTTTAAGCCTTGCCCAGCCAGCCGAACAAAACAAGGTGCAAAAACCGTGTGCTGTAACTACTTTGTAATCAACTACGCAAGCAACTGTCACATGGAGTGCAGCTATTGTTACTTACAGTCTTATCTGAACTTTCCTTATTTGATCGTCTATGCGAATTGTCAGGATTTGCTGTCTGAACTGCAGACAACTTTCGCGGAAAACCCCCATCATTTCTTTCGAATTGGGACTGGCGAGCTAGCCGATAGCCTGGCGTTGGATCCTCTAACCTCGTACAGCGTTCCGCTGGTCGAGTTCTTCGCCGGCCAGAAAAATGCAGTTTTGGAATTTCAGACAAAGTCCAACTACATAGAAAATCTCCTGAATCTCGATCATAGGCGTAAGACGGTCGTTTCCTGGTCCATGAATCCACCTTTTATTCAAGAACGGGAAGAGCATAAAACAGCCACCATCGGTGAGCGGCTTTGGGCAGCCGAACGGTGCGTTCAAGCCGGATACCCGGTTGCCTTCCATCTTGATCCCTTGATTTTCTACGCCACATGGGAGACCGATTACAGAAACCTGATTGAGGAAATCTTTGAAAGGATCCCTGCTGATTCGATCTCGTGGATCTCACTGGGTTCACTGCGCATGACGACGCTATTGAAGGAGATCATACGCGAACGTTTTCCAAACAGCTTTCTACCTCTGGGTGAGCTGGTCCCGAGCCAAGATGGCAAAATGCGTTACTTCAAACCCATCCGCGTCCTAATGTATCAGAAGATCCTAGGCTGGATTCGAGCACAAGACCCGCGCATTCCCATTTACGCTTGTATGGAAACACCCGACGTGTGGACTAAGGTTTTCCAAAGCGCTCCTCTGGAAGAAAAAGAGTTGGGTGAGACAGTTATTCGATCCCTTGTATGAGATGCTGAAATTCACGAAGATCTCGGCCATCCTTTTCATTGTCGGAGCACTCATTGGGCTCTACGCTCCAGCCAGTTTCTTCAATATCCTGGAAGGTATCGGCTTTGTGGGTCTTCTTGTTTCTCTCGTTTACTACGGCTACGGACTTTTGAAGTGGTTGAAAAGGCGCCTTTTGTGGAAGGTCAGAAACAAAGTGATCATCTCCTACGCTTTCGTGGGTATCATTCCCGTTCTCATTCTGGCGTTTATTGGCTGGTTTGCCTCCCGACTGGTTCTCGGACAGCTCAGCGCGCTTTACCTGGAAGACGAGCTAGAAGCAATCTCTGAAATCCTCCACAGCGTGAACGAGAGAATTGTTCTCGATTTCTACGAGCAGGATGTACAAACCCAGACGAATCTCAGCTCATTACTGCAAGCGGCCCAAGAAAATCTCCCGCCGAAAACATCTCTCAGACTCCTTCGGCCTGAGCAGCAAAGCGCGGTGCGAACCCCTTCTGAGGGGGATCTCAGGCCGGTTCAAACTGTTCTTGCTGTGCCTCAGGAAACTTCGGACCAGAGCGCTCCCCTAGTGATCCCGGACTGGATCCGGGAGGGGTTTTATGGATTGGTGAGGGACTCAGGCTCACTCTATTTCAGAAGCGTGGTGCCTGTAAAAGTGGGTGAGTCACCCTTTCTCGTCTTCCTGGAGTTACCCTTTGACCAAGACCTAATGACTGAGATTACACAGAGGACTTCTATTCACGTTGCGACGTTCCAAATACCTCGTGGTTCAGATTCCTCGGAGGCCAATCTCGAGGCAGAGTTCTCCCTATGGGACTTTTTTAGCCGCCAAGAGCAAGTCGCGAATATTCTGTGGATACATCCTTTGAGCCCGGTGGACTGGATCAGCGGGCGCAAACTCAGCCAGACAGTCGAAGGCGTCGTTCTGTCCGTTCCTCTTTGGACTCTTTATGATCACTACTTTACTGAGACCGTCGGGTTAGGCCCCTTTGTCTTATACTGGATCGCCATCCTCGGTATTATGTTTGTCATCGTAGAAGCGGTTTCCTTCTTCATCGGTGTGGCCATTGCAAGAAGCATCACCCGCTCGATTCACAATATTTACGCCGGCACTCGCAACATCCAGAAAGGGAACTTTGACTTTCGCATCCCCAACCAAAATCGGGACCAGCTGGACTCCATGGCTGGAGCGTTCAACAGCATGGCAGAGAGCATTGTTCAGTTGATGGCCGAGGTTTCCGAGAGGGAGTGGCTGGAGAAGGAAATTGAAATTGCCCGAGAAGTCCAGGCCCAGCTCTTTCCACAGAGGCCCCCATCTGTGGTCGGGCTGCAGTTAGCCGGCACTTGCTTACCGGCTCGCCGGGTGAGCGGCGACTATTATGACTTCATCCCTTACGGCGAGAATCGCATGGACACGATCATCGCCGATATCAGCGGGAAAGGTATCTCTGCGGCGCTTTTGATGGCCGGTTTGCAGTCCTCCGTTCGAACTCACATTATCTATTCATCCATGCAAAGTGACGGCGTCAGTGAAATTTCAGGCGCTGTTTCAGAAATCAACCGGCAGATGTATCTTCAAACTCCACCTGACAAATTCGCCACCCTAGTTTTGACTCGGATTGACACTGAAAAGTTGACCTTAACTTACTGCAATGCGGGACACAATCCTCCCCTGCTTTTGTCTAACGGGGAGATAAGGCTGCTGACGAAAGGGGGCACGGTGGCTGGACTCTTTGAGGATCGGGAATACGAAGAAGAGACTCTTCAGCTTCATCACAATGATCTGGTGGTTTTCTACACCGATGGGGTTGTGGAGTCAGAAGATGTCAACAGTGAACAATTTGGGGAAGACCGTCTAATTGAACTGGTGAGGATGAACTCGTTCTTGACCGCCGAAGACATTCAAACGCTCATCCTGGATCAGGTGTCCACCTGGGTCGGACAAGGGGATCAGAAAGATGACATCACTGTGGTTGTGCTGAAGGTTGAGAAAGAAACCGGAAACCGTGGATTGCCATTTCCGCGCGACTAGCTAACCAATCCTCGGGAAAGTTCTCCATGTAAAGCGTAAACCCGCGTTGCTCCAGTGGTTCGATCGGAGGCGTGTAAGTGCCTGGTCCCGGACGGATGGGAGTTCGGGTGGTTTTCAGGACAAGTTGATCATAGTTAAAGAAGTTCAGCTCCACCTCAACGGCGTCGAGCGTCTTTTCTCCGTTATTTTCGATAATGCCTGAAAAAATGACCATCCGGTTACCGGCGAAGTTCCTGGTCATCTTGATCTGAGGATTTTTCAGCTTGACGTACTTTCCGTACCATTGATAGTCAGGATCCCCGCCACGCAGGACTCCGGTGAGCTCAACCTTGTTCTTTGCCCCCGGCTCCAACGTGAACACCAACAGGACTACCAAGCCCACAAATAGGAAGACGGAAACGACAAGAATCTTCCAGAAAATCGGAGATCGGGGTCCTTGCTTTTCCTGCGCTTCAAACATAGTCAAACAGAGTAGAGCAAAAGAACAAACTGAGAACTGACAGCTGACAGCTGACAGACTAACAAGGGTGGGGGTGGTCAGTTATCAGTTGTCAGATGTCAGCTGTCAGGGGAATCTTTTGTTCTTTTGCTCTTTTGTTCTTCTGTTCCTCTGTTCTTCTGTCAGCAAGACAAAATGGGCTCTTCGGTTGAGAGCCCAAGCTTCTTCCGTTGGACGTGGATCGAAGGGACGTTCTTCTCCAAGGGAAAGGGTGGCCATGCGCAAAGCGTCAATCCCGTGCCTGACCAAGTAGGCCATTACCGTCTGTGCGCGTCGATCTCCGAGCGCCAAATTGTACTCCTCTGTACCCCGTTCGTCACAATGCCCTTCGATAAGAAACCTGATCCCTCGATTTTCCAGTCGCGTGAGCCACCGAATGTTCCCGTCCAGCCTCAGCGGTGCCTTTTCACTTAACTGTGCACTGTTATAGGCGAAAAACACAGGCTTGACAAAGTAACTAAATTGTTCACCCAAAGATCTGCTTGGCAAATCCTCCGCCGAGATCCGCGGTGTTTTATCCTTCAGGACATCCACGGTGACTGCTTTCGCAACCCTTCCGCCCGGACCCTCTGCAATCACTTCGTAAGTAGTTGTCTCATCAGGAAAAAACTTGATTCTTCCCGAAGTTTCAACCACTCCGATGTTGTGACTAATTAGCACGTGGTCCGCATTTTGGGCTTCCCATCTCAGTAAGGCGGAGTCTCCTTGGCGGATCACGGAGGGTTCGATGAGCACTTCCAACTCCGGAGCGGGCACTGCCGGCACTGCAGGCTTTGTAGGAGCTGTCGAAGGCGGAGGTTGTGACGAGGTATCCGTGGGCAGGGGAGGTCGAGGCTTTCGGCTGCAACTCAAGCTGATCGCGAGCAACAAAATACATACGGCTGACAGCAATTCCCACGCTGCCCTTTTAATTGCTGCTCGTGTCTCTTGTTTGACCGCTTGGTGGCGGTAGCAGCTTCGATCGGTTGTGCGGTTTGTCGTCATGAATCGGTCCAACGACCACTGTCGTGTAGTTTAGCGTATCCAAATATCGACGGGCAACCCGGCTGACATCGTCGCAGTCGATGGCCCGAATGATCTGTGGGTACTGCTCGGGATAATCCTCCCCTAGTTCAAACAGTTCGGTTGCGAGGAGGAAGCGGGCGACGCTCACATTGGACTGGAATTCGAAAACAAAATTCCCGGTGAGAAAATCCTGCGCGGCAGCCAATTCCTCGCAGGTGACTCCGTTCTCAACAAGATTCTCTATCTCGAACAGTAGACCATCCAAGGCTTTCTGCTGATTTTCAGGCGAGGTACTGACAAAGGCCACAAAACATCCTGGATAAATTCCACTAGAGCCTGAAATGTCACTATAGGTGCTATAGGCAAGACCTTGCTCATCGCGAAGTTTCCTGGGAATCCGGCTGGTGAAACCGGGACCACTGCCCAAAATAACATCCATCACCTGCAGAGTGTGATAATCGGGATTGTCTCTTGTTACTCCCAGGTGACCTAGAAAAATTGCAATTTGTTCTTTGTCCATAAAGTACTCATCCAAAGAAGGTTCTGTTTGTCGGCGGAAGCCTGAGATCTCCCTTCGATAAAACCCGGGATTTCGCCAATCTGAGAATTGCTCTGCAACGTGCGCAAGAGCATCATCCCCGTCGATTGCACCCACAATCACCAGAATGGTATTCTGCGGAGCATATTTTTGAAGATGAAATTCCTTGAGCTCACTGACCTGCAGCTGATGGACGCTTTCTTGAGTCCCCAGGATCGGGTACTGCAATGGACTCCCCTGGTAGATCCAGCGATTGAAGCGGTTGGCGGCAACAACTTGAGAGTCATCATCCATGGCTTGAAGTCGGCTGAGTACTTTTTCATTCTCCAGCTTGAAACGATCTTCTGGGAAGATGGGGCAGACAAGCATTTCTCGCAATAGTTCTAACGCTGTGTGCAGATCTTCTGACCTGGTGAACAAAGATATTCCGCTTAATTCCCGTTCACTGAAGGTCGTCAGGCATCCCCCAGAGCCTTCAATAATTTCAGCAATTTCATGGGCTTCGTAGTTCTGTGTTCCCTCATCAAGCAGACGTGAAGTGAGGGCTGCTATGCCGGGCCGGTCAGGCGGGTTCTGATCCAAGCCGGCTAGGACAAAAGCGCTGATGGAAACCAGGGGCAGCCGGTGGTTTTCGGAAAGCAGAAGAAGGAGATCATTCTCCAGGCAGTGCCTTCTATAGCGAACCTTTTTCCTCTTCACCGATTTCATTGGATAAGATTCCGACAGTCGCCTGTTCAGGAGTCCAGTATTCCTCCGCCACCCCTCGAATCTCCTCGGCAGTGAGCTGATTGATCTGCTGAGCGTAATCAGACCAGTACTGGTAGCGCTCGTGAGTTTCCATTAGTCCAAGTTGGATCGCTTGATCGAGTGTTGTTTCAAAGCTGCTCAGCAACTGGGTAAGGCACTGGTTTTTTGCCCGTCTCAGTTCCCTTTCTGAGACCATCGTTTGGCAGAGCCTGGCTATCTCATCGAAGATTAAGGCTTCCACTCTCCCCAGATCCATCCCTTGGTGAAGTGCGACACGGATGAAGAAAAGATAAGGGTCATAAGTTTCAAAGAACTCCGTGGTCACTAGTGAAGCCACTCGCTCCCCTTCGATCAACCTGCGATAAAGGCGTGAAAGCTTTCCTTCCCCAAATATTTTGTCCAGGATATGAAGCGCATAATGCTCCTTCTGTCGAACCGAAGGCGCCGGAAAAGCAATGAACATTCTGGGGATGTGCGTGGGCCTTTTTAGTTCCAGCCTAATTTGAGTTGTTCGCCGGCGTTCTAAGACCGTGACGGGCGACGGAACCTCCCCCTGGGGCAGATGACCAAAGAGTTGTTCCACTCGTTGAAGCACTTCTTCTGTCTGGAAGTCCCCCACCAGAACGAGAGTGGCATTGGTGGGGGAGTAAAAACGGTGATAATGCTCGATCATCTGCTGGGGCGTTATGGACAGCAAATCCTCATAAATTCCTATGACCGGGAACCTGTAAGGATGAGTCTCGAAGGAGTGGATCTCCACCGCCTGACGAAGAGCTCCCCAGGGATTATCTAATTCCATTTTCAACTCTTCAAGGATGACCCTTCTCTCTAACTCGAACTCTTGGGGATCAAACAGATTGTTTCTCATTCGATCCGCCTCGATCTCCAAGGCCGGCCACCAGCGGTCCGAAGCGAATGTAAAGTAGTAGGCCGTGTAGTCATTTGACGTAAAAGCATTGTTACTCCCCCCCTGACGCGCCGTGACGCAGTCAATTTCTCCCTTTTGATATCGTTCAGTCCCCTTGAACATCATGTGTTCGAGGAAATGAGAAATGCCTGTAATACCGAGCCTTTCGAATCGGGATCCTACCCGATACCAGACCATCGTGCAGACAATCGGAACGGCATGATCTTCCCGCGTTAAGATGGTCAGCCCATTTCGCAAACGGTGCTTTTGAACCTCCTGGATAGAGAAACTTGCTGACTGGATGTTTGCCCACTCACTTTTTTTTCTACTAAAATGTCTGGGGATGTTATTCCGGGTCAGTCCTCTCCTGTTTGCGTTGATCACGCTTTCGATTATATCCCCAAACCCTCTTTGGGCCGAGAGCCGTGGTCAAATCTCAGCGCCCGAATTTTATAAACAGTCGTTACTGAATGGGATGGAGATCCTGTTCCTACCCGGCAGCGAGCCTCGAGCCCCTTTTGTTCTAATGATCAAAAACGGAGCGGCCTTTGATCCGATCGAAAAATGGGGAGTGACTTACCTCACGACTTGGATGATTCTGGAAGAAGCCGAGAACCAAAGCGGTCTTCCGATTCAACGTAATCTGCAACAACTCGGTGCTGAGCTGCACTTTGGAGTCGAGTGGGATGCCATTTTTTTCTTTGGAAGTGCTCCAATCGACCGCGTCGTTGATGTCTTAAGCCTATTGGGTGAAATGATTGTCCGACCCAAGTTTCTCGAAGAAACTTTCGAACGTCTTCGCGATCAGCTCGTCCAAGAAATCGAAAAAGAACGCAAACATCCGCAAGTTCTTACTCAGGAACTCTTTTTAGCTGAACTCTTCCAAGCAAATCCTTACGCACATTCGGTCAAAGGCACCGCTGAGACCCTGAGAAACCTCTATCTCACAGACCTCAAGATACAATATCGAAAGCTCTTTCTGCCTAATCAGGCACAGCTGGCATTTTATTATTCCGGGGACCGGGATCGTGTTTTCACAGCATTGAGCCGTCGCTGGGGAAGCTGGGTCAAGAACAAGCCCTTACCCTTTACGTTCAGAAAAGCAGAGCCACCCAAAGGACAGCGGATTCTATTGATAGATTCTCCTTCCGCGGACAGCCTATTTCGCTGGGGAAACCTGAGTGTTGAAAAGGGCTCTCGTGATTACTACGCACTCAAGATTTTAGAACAATACTTGACACTTTCCTGGCCGGCGTGGGCAGATCAGATCGCTTCTGAAAATCAGATTCAGGCTTCGTTTCAACTGGAAGCTCGCATAATGCCAGGCTATCTGCAACTTAACATCCAAGCCCCTGCCCAACGCCTAATGGCCTATTTTCAAAAGCTCAAAGATTTGGTGCAAGATCTCCAAGACGGCCGCATTGATGTCCAAAAGTTTGAGGAAGCAAAACAACTAGCGCACCTGGAGTTGACAGCCTCCCTTGAGCAGCCTGTTCCTCGCCTTTACAGATTGTTGGAGACCAACCTCTACAATCTAGGCATAAACTTCATTACTCATTACGGTACTCGCCTCAACCGAGTGACACCTAAACATTTTGCGAATGTGGTCCAGAGATATGTTTCCCTCCAAAATTTTCTTCTGCTCGTTGCGGGCCCCAGTGATCAGCTCAAGGCCGAGTTGGATGAGATCGGATCCGTCAAGATGAGATAACCACAGAGTCAAAAACTCTGTGTTCTCTGTGTCTTTGTCATAATCCATCAGTTGAATTCAACCACCCCATCACATATACTCCTTTTGACATCCCTCTATTCATAGAGTGGGCTCACGCCCACTTTTTTGTTTTAGAGGTCAATATGATGGATATGGCTGCACGCGCCGGACGCGCCCTAAGAGAGGTCGTTGAGGAGGAAGGAGTCGAGCTCGTACACATTGAATATCAACCCAAGGGAACATCTTCGGTGCTTAGAATTTATATCGACAAACCAGGCGGAGTAAACCTCAAAGACTGCGCGAAAGTCAGCAAACACGTGAGCGTCTTGCTGGATGTGGAGGATTTGATTCCGCACCACTACGTATTGGAGGTTTCTTCCCCTGGCATAGAACGTCCGCTCTTTAAGGAATCGGACTACCAGCGCTTCGTGGGTAAGGAGATCCGTTTGCTCACTACAGAAAAGGTCGAAAGTCGGAAAAAGTTCACCGGTTTTATCCAGAATTTTTCAGAGGGTATTCTAAAATTAGAATGCGATGGAAGACAGTATCAGATTCCTTTTAACAAGATAAAGAGCGCTAACCTAGTCTATCGGTTTGATTAGGAAGACCGGATTTAAGATTCGACTTCTGAGTTAAAAGAAAAATGAGGTCGGTGACAGGATTGTGAATCTCTTAAATCAAACTATTGAACAGATTAGCCGAGAAAAGGGCATCGACGCGCAGATCATACAGGAGGCCCTGGAAGATGCGATGATCGCAGCGGCAAAAAAGTATTTCAAAACCGACGAGGACTTGCATGCCCGTTACGACCCGGAAACAGGAACGATTGATGTTTTCGCCGTCAAGAGAATTGTTGAAGAGGTAACCGACGAGGCAACTGAGATGTCACTCAAGGAAGCTCTGGAGGTCGATGAGACTTTTGAAGTAGACGAGTACATTGAAATTCCAAAGCCAACTGTTGAATTGGGTCGAATCGCTGCCCAGACAGCCAAACAGGTTATCTTCCAGAAAGTCCGTGAAGCGGAACGCGAGATTATCTTCGGCGAGTTTTCCGAGCAGATGGGCCACCTGGTTAACGGCATTGTTCGCCGCATTGAAGGAGGAGACATCATCCTTGACATCGGAAGGACAGAAGCAATTTTGCCCTACAATGAACAGTCTCAGAATGAGCCATACAAGTTAGGGGACCGAATTCGAGCAGTCATCATCAAGGTTCATCGCCTCTCAAAAGGACCTCAAATCGTTGTATCGAGAAGTGATCCCAGCCTATTGATCCGCCTGTTCGAGATAGAAATTCCTGAAGTGTATGACGGTACGGTTGTGATTAAAAACGCGGTGCGAGAGGGGGGCGAACGCGCCAAAGTAGCCGTGGCCAGTAACGATGTGGCTGTCGATCCTGTAGGCGCTTCTGTCGGCATGAAGGGAAGCCGCATCAACGCAGTTATTCGCGAGCTGCGTGGGGAGAAGATCGATATTATTCAATACTCAGACGATATCCTTGAATATACGATTAATGCTCTTAACCCAGCCAAAATCTCCAAGGTTTTGATTGCCGAACCTATTGAAAAAGTCTTGGAAGTGATTGTTGCGGAAGATCAACTTTCGTTGGCCATCGGTAAAAAAGGCCAGAATGTTCGCCTCGCTTCCAAGCTGATGGGCTGGGAAATCAATATCACCAGTGAAGAAGAAAAGAAACAACAAATACTGAGACGAATGGAGCAGCTCGCTGCTGCCTCGGTGCCTGAACCCCTTTCCAACTTGGCAGGCGTGGGGGAAAAGACTCAAACCCGATTGAACGAAGCAGGCATTAAGTCAATTCAAGATCTAGCCTCGAAGTCGGCAGAAGACCTCGCTGCAATTCCTGGAATCGCTAAGAAAACCGCCGAGAAGCTAATTGCCGCGGCCCAAGCATTTAGTTCTGGCTCACCCGGTACTGAGTCCACCGCGAATTAAGAATAGAAAGGTTTCCCAGAACGAGAAATGGAGCAAATCAAGGTTAGCAAGCTGGCCTCCGAATTCGAAATGAAGAATTCGCTGGTCATCATGGAACTCAAAAAGATTGGCGTTTGGGTCCCGTCACCGGATACCCCTGTGGATCACGACATCGCTGATCGAATCCGCCGCCGCCTGCAACTGATACTGGACCTTGAACAACAGGAACTGGAAAAAGCCAAGGAAAAGAAGGAAAGGAAAAAGACGGCAGCAACGAAAGCCAGAAAAACTATCAAAGAGCTCGGGAAACCACCGAAGAGAGCCAAAAAAGTCGAAGAAAGACATCCTGTGAGCCCCCTGGCCAAGTCTCTGATGCCGCGCAAAGGGAAGGCAAGCTACCGAAAAGTCGAGCTTCCCGAAGAGGAGCCTCCGCAGAAGATAGAAGTCACCATCGAGGATGAACCGATCATTGAAAAAGTAGAAGCTCAGGTCTCTGCCGAAGTACTGGCGAAGGCCATGCAGAAGGCCACAGCCGCGGAGCTCGAGGCAATCAGCGAAAAGGCGGAGCTTGAAAAAGTGAAGCCTGAGGCCAAGCTGGTTGTCCCTGTGAAAAAGGAGAAGCCGGAAGTCGCAGCCAAAGTCAAGATAAGCGAAGCGGCTAGGGCTCCGGCAGTCGAAGAGGAGCCAGAGAAAAAAGTTCCGGAACCTGCTCCCGTCAGGATCGACCAAGTCACTGAGGAAGCAATCAAACCAGGAGTCGTCGAAGAAGCGGAGAAGCCGGCACCTGAAGAAGTTCAGAAAGAGGTCGCGAAAGCTCCAGAAGTTCCCGTCACTGAAATAGTTGAGCCGGAGCCGGCGGAAGAAGAAGTCAAAGAGCCTCAAGAGGTGACCTTCTCCGAAAAGATAACAGTAAAGGAGTTAAGCGAAAAAGTTCGTCTCAAGAGTGGGCAGATCATTAAGGAACTGCTTGCCCGAGGAATCATGGCTACGATTAATCGAACATTAGAGCGGAAAATCGTCGAAGAGATCTGTGAAGCCCACGGCGTGATCCCGAATTTCGTCTCCTTTGAAGAGGCAGCTGTTGAGCAGCAAACGATCCAAGAGCGACCTGAGGACTTGGTGGAGCGAGCGCCAGTCGTGACAGTGATGGGACATGTGGATCACGGCAAAACCTCCTTGTTGGATGCCATCAGAGAGACGCAAGTCGCAGCTGGTGAAGCTGGAGGAATTACGCAGCATATTGGCGCCTACCATGTGGACGTAAAAAACCGCCGCATCATCTTTATCGACACTCCTGGCCACGAGGCTTTTACCAGAATGCGGGCTCGCGGTGCTCAGGCCACCGACGTTGTGGTTTTGGTCGTGGCCGCCGATGACGGAGTGATGCCACAGACCCTGGAAGCAATCGACCACGCTCGAGCAGCTGAGGTTCCCATCCTTGTGGCTATCAATAAGATCGACAAGCCAGAAGCACAACCGGAACGCGTTAAACAGGCGCTGTCCGAGCAAAATCTGGTCCCGGAGGAATGGAGCGGCGACACGGTCATGGTTGAGGTCTCGGCGAAGGAAAAAACGAACCTCGACTTACTGCTGGAGATGATCCTGTTGTCGGCCGATCTGCTAGAACTGAAAGCGAACCCCGACCGATCTGCTTCAGGGGTGGTTTTGGAGGCTAAGCTGAATAGAGGCCGCGGCGCGGTAGCCAGCGTTCTAGTCAAAAACGGGACTCTTAGAATTGGAGATTCCTTTATCGCTGGAGCAGCTTACGGAAAAGTCCGTGCCATGTTCAACGACGATGGAAGCCCCCTCACTGCGACTGAGCCCAGCAGTGCTGTTGAGATCCTCGGGCTGCAAAGCCTGCCTCAGGCTGGCGATCCCTTTCAAGTTGTCGACGACACCGCAAAGGCACGGGAGATTGGAGAATACCGACAAGACCAGCTTAGGGAGCATGAACTGGCCAAGTCTTCCAAAGTCAGTTTGGACGATCTTTACACTCGAATGGAGGCCGGAGACATCAAAGAGCTCCGGATGGTGCTCAAGGCGGATGCGCGGGGGTCGGTGGAGGTCCTCGAAGACACTCTCGAAAAACTGGGCACCCCTAAAGTTCAGGTCAAAATCATTCACAGTGGAGTGGGAGCCATTTCCGAATCGGATGTTCTTCTGGCCTCCGCTTCCAACGCCATCGTCGTCGGATTCAACGTGCGTCCCGAAAGAAATGCCCAGGACGCTGCCGAGCAAGAAAACGTTGACGTGAGACTGCACACAGTGATCTACGATATGTCGAACGAGGTCGAACAAGCTATGGTTGGGCTTTTGGAACCAACCTTCCGAGAGACGGATTTGGGTCGGGCCGAAGTTCGCCAGACCTTCCGGGTACCGAAGTTCGGAACCATTGCCGGCAGCTCTGTCCTGGAAGGGGTGATCAGGCGAAATGTGGAAGTTCGCCTCCTCCGCGACAACGTTGTCATTCATGAAAGCAGGATCGACTCGCTGCACCGCTTCAAGGATGACATCAATGAGGTTAAAGCCGGATATGAATGCGGTATCTCGATTGCCAACTTCAACGACATTAAGATCGGTGACGTGATAGAAGCCTACGTCCGAGAAGAAGTCGCCCCAGAACTGAGATAAATCGCGCGACGGAGGCCCCCGCTGTCCTTAAGCCAGACCGGCGAACTTCCCAAATCAGCGACTCTTTCATATTCCTGGGACTCCAAAGAGTAAACCACGATGCCGCTGATGGAACCATGCTGGTGAAAGACTGGGAAAACTTTCCTCGCCGGGTTGGGGACGGTGCTAACCACCGCCTTCGGCTTTGATGTCACTCCTGTTCGCGCTCAGACCCGCCGCCTGAAGATCGAACGCACCACGGAAACGCGCAGCATCTGTCCTTACTGCTCTGTGAGCTGCAGCGTGATCAATTCATACCCTGGGTGACAAAGCCAGGAACGTCACCGGCTCAACGGTGGTTCACGTCGAGGGAGACCCGGATAGCCCAATCAACCGGGGAACGCTGTGCCCCAAGGGGATCACCCTGAAGCAAAACATCGTGAACGACCTCCGACTGACCGTTACCGCGCTCCCGGAAGCGACCAATGGGAAGAGCCGGGATTATTCATAAATTTTCGCAGACTTGGCTGCAAGCGGCGATGAATGTTGGATTTTCTTTCGCTCAGGTTGATCGCAACAGAGCCGCGACTGTGAAGGAGCGGCGGCAAGAAAAACAGGGTAGATACTCCCACCGCTCCCTTACTGACGGTCGCGGCTCGGTTAGGAATCCGTGGAAGTAACAGCCGTTTGATTCATGAATAATCCGGCCTAGTTGACGGCCTTTCTCAGGTGCCGCTCCACAAAGGCGGATGTCACCTTGAGCGCATCATGAAACTGCTGGGGAGGGTTATCACTGTTGCCCCAGTAAAAACCATGCCCCATGCCCTCATGTTCGGAGTACTCCGCCATCACGCCACGCTGTCGCAACCCGGCGATCAGCGCCTTGCCTGCCATTCGCAAGCGGTCTTTGCTGCCCACGACATAGAGCAGCGGACAAGTGATTCTATCGGCGTTGTCTTTCGGTGAGATCGCCCGATACAGCTCCCGCCGGTCCCCAAAGCGCCAGGCTAGATCGAGCGCCACCTGATAGGCGGCCGAACCTGGCCGAAGGCTGGCGTTTCCCGGAAAGCGGCGAGCCGTCTCGGGCCGAGCAGCGGGGCGACTATCGGCGCCGGCGCGGGAGGCCCGGTTCCGCCGGCTATTCTTGCTGGCCAGGAGTTGTTGTCTCCAGTCGGCCCATCCTTCGAGGGAACGGCTAAAATCTTGGGCAACGTCATAAAACATACCTTCGATGTCACTGAGCCCCGCGAACGAGACCGCCACGGCCGGCGAAATTCGGGTCGCCAGCATCATGGCAAGATAGCCCCCGTGGCTGCCACCGATTACCCCCACACGATTCTTCTCAACAAACGGGTAGGACTGCACCTTCCGGTAGGCCGCAAGAACATCCTGAATCTCGTCTTCTCCGAAGTGCAGACCTCGATAGTCGGTCGAGAAAACGACGTAGCCGCGCTCGAAAAAGTGCTGCGGCACTCGGCGCATGACGAATCTCTTCATGGCATCGATCGTCGATCCACCCACACCGCCGTGGATGAACAGAATGGCCGGGAAGGGTCCCTCGCCGGTCGGCTTGCGCAGGGCTGCTCCCACATAAGCGCCGTCGTATGAACGCACGTAGACGGCAACCGGTTGATCGCCCGACTCGGCACTACCGGCCAAGCCAGGTGCTGCCGCAAACGCCACAGCGAGGACTAAGGTTACCAACAATCCCAATGAGCGATTCATGATTCACCTCCGCTAAGAACTCCTGCTCGATCTTACCACGGAAGACGCGTACCTGGGTGTTGTCCCAGCACTACGCCAGACTACTGCTGCGCGAGGTCTTGGCACGTCATTGCCGCGGCCCACCGGCCTGAACAGTAGAGCCGGTAAGGCCACTCCGTGTTCGGGAGTAAGAACGATCTTTTCCATCGTATACCCCTCCGGCCCGAGAATGTCGACTTTCTGAATCTCGGGATCGGAGAGTTCATTGTACCTGGCGA
>JALLOM010000130.1 GCA_027717865.1 Acidobacteria bacterium AH-259-O06
TCCACCGACTGCACCTTTCCGGACTACAAGGGTGCACCCAGACGTAGCCATCTCACCGGATGGCTCGCGCATCGTTTATGTCACGGGGCCCTACGGTGACAGACAGCTCTACATACGATCGATGAATCAGCTTGAGGCCGTATTGCTCAGAGGCGCTGAAGGCTTCAGCCCGTTCTTTTCGCCCGATGGCGATCGAGTCGGCTTTTATGCCAACGACAATACGCTGAAAAAGGTATCGATTCACGGCGGGCCAGCGGCGACGATCTGTGAAGTTGACGGGAATCCTCGGGGCGCGAGCTGGGGAGCTGATGACACCATTGTCTTCGCGACGTGGACAAGCAAAGGACTTTTGACCGTTCCGGCTGTGGGAGGCGAGCCTCGCCACTTAACCACTGTGGACCAAGAGGGTGAAGAACATTGGTGGCCAGAGATCCTACCCGGCGGCCAGGCCGTTCTGTTCACCATCACGGGAGGGGCAATTGAAAGTGCACAGGTTGCTGTGCTCTCGCTGGAGACGGGGGACCAGAAAGTTCTCGTTCCGGGGGGTAGCAATCGCCATTACTCGCCCACGGGGCACTTGGTTTATGGCCTGGAGGGAGTCCTGTGGGCCGTGGCCTTCGATCTGGACCGTCTCGAAGTCAGTGGCGAACCTGTCCCCGTGCTGGAAAATGTGATGACCAAAATCACCGGAGCGGCGAACTTCAGCTTTTCGGACGACGGATCGCTCGTCTATATCCCAGGCAGTGTTACTGAGGTGGAAAGGACTCTGGTCTGGGTGGATCGTGAAGGGCACGAGGAGCCCTTGGCTGCAGAGCCCGGCCGCTACTTTCATCCGCGGGTCTCACCCGATGGCTCGCGTGTGGCCATGAACTTCACTGACTCGGGCAACGAGAATGTATGGATCTATGAGCTGGCACGTAAGACGTCCAGTCGGCTCACTTTCGATCCGGCTGTTGACCGCACTCCGCTGTGGACGCTGGATGGTCAGCGGGTGGTATTCGGCTCGGGCCGCGATGGAGGAAACTGGAATTTGTTCTGGAAGGCGGCTGACGGCACGGGCCAGGCCGATCGCCTCACGACCAGCCCAAACCGTCAAGCACCCTTTTCCTTCTCGCCCGACGGGAAGAGGCTGGTTTTCCACGAACGGAATCCTGAAACATCGCGGGACATTGGCGTGCTTTCGATGGAGGGGGAGCCTACCTCGACGCCGCTTCTGCAGACGCAGTTTGATGAAGGCCGTCCCGTGATCTCGCCCGATGGCCGCTGGATGGCTTATGACTCCAATGAGTCGGGGTGGACGGAGGTCTTTGTTCGGCCTTTCCCTAAGGTGGAGCAAGCAAAATGGAAGATCTCAAGGGATGGCGGACAATCGCCCGTCTGGGGACCGCGGGGACGGGAGCTGTTCTATCGCAGCGGCGAAACAATGATGGTGGTCCGCATCAAAACCCAGCCCACCTTCACCCCCGGGATTCCCGAGGTCTTGTTCACGGGAAGGTACACTTATGCCGTCGGTCGAAACTACGACATTTCCCCCGACGGCCAGCGCTTCCTGATGATCAAGGAAGGCGAGCAGGCAGAGGAGACGCCAGCGCGCGACGAACTGATCATCGTGCAGAACTGGTTCCAAGAACTCCAGCGGCTGGTGCCCACGGGGGAGTGACTCCAGCTTCAGCACGTTAGAATGGCCCCATCTGTTCTTCGCATTTCCATATAAAACCGTCAGTTGAGATTGCCTTTCACTACTCAAAGATTTAGCATCTAAGCTAGTAACTTACCCCATACTGGAGAGTGAGCATTGGTCGGGAAAACTATCTCGCACTACAAAATCCTGGAAAAGATAGGCCAGGGAGGTATGGGAGAAGTCTTTCTGGCCCAGGATACTTCCCTGGATCGCAAAGTCGCTCTGAAGTTTTTGCCTGAGTTCATGCAGGAAGACCCCACCGCCAGAAAGCGCTTTCTGCGGGAAGCCAAGTCGGCCGCTGTGGCCCCGTCTCATTGATAAGCCAGCGGTCCCAACCGCCATCAGCCTCTGCACCAAGTGGCTGTCCGGGGAATATCACCTCTCCGCTGCTCACAACGCCACCATAGATTTTTTCCAGAGTGCCGATCTCAGCTGACGTGAAACAGCTATCGCCACCGGCATCATCGGGACATCTTGGCAGGTTCTTTGTGAGATCAAAATCACATTGCCGTGGATCGTCGATGAGGCCGTCCTTGAGCCCATCCTGGGCGTCGCAGCGGGCGTAGACCTTCTTTCCGAGCATCTCGACCTTCGCCAGGCTGAGCGGTGCGTCCAGGAGCGCCTTGGCATTCCAAATGTAGGAAATCATAGTTCCAGTAAAGTCCAGGACCGGGGCGCCGACGACGATGCCATCGAAGTCGGACGGGAACCGTTGCGCCGACATCAACCCCTGCCGGCCGCCTGTCGAACAACCATCCCAGTAGGAATATGAGATCGACCCGTTGTAATACGCCGCAATGATCTCCTTGGCTGTCACAGCGGTCAGGTGCACGGCCCGAAAAGCGTAGTCGACCAGCTTAGATGAGTTGTTATAGGCAAAAGTGCCGAGTGGCTCGAACCGCCGGTCATGCCCAGTATCGGTGTAGGCTGTTGCGAAACCGTGTCTGAAACCATTGTGCTTGTGGCGCACACGCCCAGGATCCTCTGGTGGTGTTCCCGCGTAGCCGCCATTGCCGTGCATGTAAAAGCGGCCGTTCCAGGCTGTGGGTAGGTTCACCTCAAACCGGATTTCTTCAGGGATCACCCCTGCAACCCTACAGTGCTCGGGGACGCCGTCTGAGGCCGCAACCAGCGTGGCCGATACGATGGAATAGTCGTAGCCCGTGAGAGTCCGCAAGGACTCACAGCTCCTGTCGGGACGAATGGCTGCAGCAGTGTATGGAACCGCCGATCTGTCGGCGTTGAGGAAGCTGAATCCATTCTGGGCATTGGCCGACGATAAGAAGAGCAACACAGCCACTGTCATCGCGCACAGGTTGAGCGATGAGTGCTTCGGCCTATGAATGATGGCCATACCGGCTTTATTGTAATGTTTCTACGCAGAAAAAACTGCTGTGTCAGCGCGACCAGTTCCATCAAATCGACAGCGAAGGTGTTCTCAAGGTGGGCGCATTAAAGTGGGCAGCAAGGTGGGCAAAAACGCCCAAACAACAGGAAACACCGGGTATCAGGAAGGACGTAAATGCTTGAGCAGCAAGGACGAGGTAATACCAGGATGGGCTCATAACCCAACCTTCTGGATGCCATCTGGACAGAGAGACTGAAAAAGTTCGAAAAACGTCAAGAATGGGGAGGTGTTTTCTCAAAGAAAAGGCAAGACAGAAATTCGTTGGGTTCATCACCCAAAGGTCTCAGGCCGTGCTTGGCTAACGAATAAGCTCACGTGCCGCTTTGGAGCGCAGCGGAAAAGCGGTCACGTGCAGCGTCTTGTTATGCGGATTCTTAGCGTTCATTCTTGCTGCCAGATCGCCTGTTTGCTTCCCATGCGTCGACGCGGCTTAATGGACCCACTGGACAATGGTGCTCAATCGGAGGGCGACTACTTATGATTGCCAAAAGATGTGGCAAAGCTCGCATCTCACACCCTGGAGTAGCAAGAATGGCCGATAGGAAAAATGAAATTGCCAAGTGCGCATAGACGTAAACAAGCCACGCGATCATAAACCAAGCCAGAGGCGGCCCCCAGAAGGTTTCGTAAGCCATATAGCTAAGGATTGACGCCACGAATGCACAGGCAATGACTGCAACCTGGGGCCATCGCCCCCAGGTTCTGCCAAACCCGATGTTGATTACATAAGAAAATAGATACAACGCTGCAAATGCCCAAGGCCACAATCCACGAATATCTGGAAATCGGGTAGCGACCTGCGCGGGGCCGGCTAGAATCAGTGACACAAGAAACCATCCACACGTAGCCCCAAAGACCAGCCGTACCAACCTGCCAATAGGGCCGGGTCGTCTCAGTGTTCCAGGCTCAACAAAGCTGCGTTCTAATTCCATTTACTGCTTCTCGGCCTAACGTCCTGCGGCTAACCTGCAGGCCCGACTGGTACGGGCGGTACATTAAACGGACCGTGACAGGAGGGACTGTCAGGTTAAGCCACTTGTTAGGCTGCTTTTCATGTCCTGAAACGCGGTTGTAAACGCGAGAATCATATGGATCTGGGTAACAGCGTCAGTCTTATCGAATGTCGCAAGATGGGACACAAGCCTTTCCGGAAGAGAACGGCAACGACTCAGGAAAACGTGTTCGTCCCCGGCACTCTTGGGTAGCGAGCCCTGGTGGAGCACCGCACCGCCCTCGCTTACCTCCTCTTTCAAATGCACCAGCGCGTTTCGAGCAACATGAACGCGTTTTAGGTCCTGGTATAATTCTCCACCTTTCGGAAGGTCATAATCTTCCAGGAACAGTGTTGGACCTACGGTCCACTTCTCAAGGAACGTCGCCCGTTCGAGTATGGCGAACTGGCCCGGAGACGCCCTAAGACCCAAGTACAGGTTTGCAACAGCTTCAACACACGACGCGGCAAGCAAAAGCGCCGTCGCACGCTTCTGTTCTAGCAAATAGTGGAGGAGAGTTAGTTCAGGAGTCGCCGTCTTCTCTGTCAAGGGAGGCTGCTTCGTCACTTGCTCACGAACTTTGAGGTAATCGGCTACTGCGTCCTGGAGAGCCAAGTGCAAATACGCTTGATAAGCTGAAGAGCTCTTGAGTTCGGTTATCTTCATTGTGTGAATCAGTGCGCCACGCAGTTGGCAAACTAACGCCCTGCCGCTCAGCTGCGAGCGGCTCTCAGGAATCCCTCGACTCCCACGGATGTCGCCGCGCCGCTAGTCGGCTGCAGCGGATGGTTAGACCGCACCGGATGCGGGCGATCAGCCAACCTCTCCCCATCAACAAAAATCAACAAGTCGGACAAAAACAGGCCAAAGCAGAATCGAAATGAATTGGCCTGACTTATTACCACAAATTATCTATCGAACTTCCAAA
This sequence comes from Acidobacteria bacterium AH-259-O06, assembly GCA_027717865.1. Lineage (GTDB taxonomy): Bacteria > Acidobacteriota > UBA6911 > RPQK01 > JADFOI01 > JALLOL01. Next base: position 5,010 of record JALLOM010000130.1, read on the forward strand.
CTATGGTCGTTAAGGTCCCGACCCCCCAAATAGTTCCTCAACAATGCGGTAGGTGTCTTTTATTTTTTCTATTGTGGAGGCAGACGACTCTTCCTCGTAATTGTCCTCGTGCAGAATTTTACCGGCAGCATCACCAATTGTTTTAGCCTTCTCTATAAGATCTCCGTGAAGCATATGTCGACTTCGGATTTTCGACAGAAGCTTACTAAATCTCCAGCCGCGGTCTACTCCCAAATATTTGACAAAGGCCGCTTCAAGAAGGGCCCGACAGAACACAACCGCAATCTCATTCAAACCAAGCCGATAACACTGCTTCAATCGCTCAAGTTGAGTACTAATTCCAGTAGGAACTTTTCCTTGGCTCAGCACAATCGTACCCAGGCTGAGGGTTCGCTCGGCAAAGTCCTCTGGATCTATCAGAGAAAGCACTTCTGAAATCGATTTTAGATGCTCCTCCGGGGCGAATTTAGAGTTGTAACACCATTCTCTTAAATCGAATGTGAAGTCTACGAAAAATCCACTAGTGTAAATATCATCTCCTGTTAGATCAGTGGACGCGGGACGGCGTCCAAACAACTCGCCTAACTCATCCTTGAGTTCCTTACAATTACGCAGTGCTGTGACTCGGTCGGAGGAAGGAGCCAATTCTTTCACTTCTTCATCTGTAGCATCGCAAAGAAGATTCAAAAATTCGAAATAGAATTGGATTCCATCACAGTTGGTTTTCTTTTGATTAATTTTCCATATTGTTTTCTTGACGGTTGGATTAAAGATCCTGAGTGGTCCCAAACGTGAAAGTTGCTTGCAGATTTTCCTTATCAGAATCAGCGCTGGCTTTGCCTTTCGAAATTCCTCCAATAGTTGGGTCGGGTCGAGAAATCTAACGGACTTGGGCACTTGTGAATCAAGAACGACAAATTCTTCCACCATCTTGGAGATTTGAGCAGCTTCACTATCAAGAATAGCCATCGCCTTTCTCCGGCCCCAATATAACCACCTTGTAGTTTACTTGAAAGGCGGGTGTTGGCCCTGTGTCGGGCGAGCAAATTATGGTGAAGCTAGTCCCCACAACTCCCTCGGGAGGGCACCGGTTTATCCTCAACTCTGTTTGGGATCAATTTCGATCACTGACTTGGGAGGCCAGCAAGCGCAGCAGTTTTGCTGTCTCATTTGCGCATTTCCCACTGCTGATCGTGGTGAACCGGGACAGGTGCAGCAAGCCAACCAGCGTGAGCGTGCTGGGCGAGCGAGCGAACCGCAACAGAGCATAGTATAGTTGCCCCACCCCGAAGGCAGGTCCTGCCGGTCCTCAAGCTGCCAACCCAGTTCCCCAAGTAGTTGGCTGTAGTGTGGCAGAGCCTCCTTCCCATTGCAGACAATCACCCTCGGGGTGATTATTTCAAAGACTCCTGCCCACAATCCGTGGGAGAATGCAAGGGCTTCCGCTTTTCTGGGAAGTGCGGCCCAACTCGGGGATCGAAAAGGACAGAAGTTGGACGTTAGAGTGCCCTGGTCCATAAGTTCCTGCCACGACTTGGCCCTTCCCATCGCTGCATCAAGCTCTTTGAACAACAGGCACACCTCTTCCTGATGACGTGTATTCCAGCCGCGTTCGACCCGGTAAGCGTTTCCTTCCAGGACACAAGGCTTTATGAATGTCTCGTTCGCCTGTGCCCCTTCTCGGGGTTCCACCTGGATTCAGGCCAACGAACATAATCCGGGTATTAGGATTAAGTGTACTTTCCGGCCCGTAAAGGAAGCGCCAACCCTGATCGTAGGCCAGTCTAGCGTAGCCTTTTCAATCCCGCCTTTATTTTAGGGACAAAAACCTTCTTGAAGGTTAATAGGTTTTCTATCATCCAGGAATGGATGTCACGAAGCTCCTCATCAGAGTCCTCAATGGATCCATCCCGGTAAATGGCAATCCGGGACGCTCTCCGATCCTCCAGCCGTTCCCACTGTAGTTGTGTTTGACACTCGGATTCAATGGTTTCTTTGTGTTCAAACAGGTCGTCAAAGAGCGATTTATTCTTATCTGCATCCCCTTGATCAATGTAAACCTCGACACGAGCACGGCCTCCCTGGGCAAATACAGCGCTGTACGGAATCCCACTGAACCCCGATGAAAAGGCGTACCAGTTTTGGGGCTGACCAACTCTAGCGCCGGTGAATCGATGGTTCTCTCTAAGATCGTCAATGAGTGCTTGGAAGAAACTACGGTACGCTTCCGCCTTCGATGAGACGTGTACGCGTCGCTTGCTCTTTTGCCACTCGTTTGGAAAAATTACGGGTTTGAAGTTATATGCCGGGTTCGAATCGTCGATCTGTAGGACTTCCACCACAACACCAAAAAATTGCGTGTCAGAATCGGTTCGTTGATTAAGCCACTCCAAAACTTGCCTGTGTTCATCGCGTATCGACTCAGCAACCCAGACGACTGTTGATGCGCCAAAACCCGCTGCATAGGTCAAAAGCTTTCCTAGGTGATCGTGATCTGTAGGTGTCAGCTGATTTTCGATGATCACGGTTCCACCTGTTCCTAGGTCTTTAGCAAGAAGATCTAGAGAAAAGTCCCCGACAGACGCTTCTCTCGTCTCCAGTTCCAGTTCCATACCAAGGGATTCTCCGAGAGCGCCTATGTTGTCTGCTAGCCAGGGCGTAAAGTCAGATGACTCTTTGCTCCAAATCTCTCTAAGGTTGAGCTTTTTGATTTTTCCGAACGAGATCATCATGACATTCCCTATAGAACGCGGTCCTAACAGAACAAGTCAGCCCGCAGTATAGCGCTCGTTGCGGGTTATGGAAAGTTCGCAGATTCCCAATATCAACCGTTTATACTACCCGCCCCGGTACATGCTAGTTTTCTACCACATTTCTACCACAGAATCGCCCGAACAATAGGAAAAGCCAGGAAAGAAGAAGAAGCTAAATCATTGAGCAGAAAAGACGGGCCAATACGCGTGTAGGCTCATAACCCAACCTTCTGGATGCCATCTGGACAGAGAGACCGAAAAAGTTCGAAAAACGTCAAGAATGGGGAGGTGTTTTCTAAAAGAAAAGGCATTTGCCGGCGGGGTGGTGGCTCCTTTGGTTCTAGCAATTCGTGGATGGCTTCAAAGACGCTGCCGCTGTGCAACTGCCGGATGTTATAAAGGCCGCAGGGAGCGACGGCGTGGACCTGATCATCATCGACACTCCACCTTACTCCAGTATTGAGGCAATTAAAGCGGCCGAGCAGGCAGACCTTCTTTTGGTTCCAACCCGACCGGTCATCCTTGACCTTCGGGCAACAGTAGATTTAGCCAAATCCACCAAGCGGTCAGCAGCACTCGTCCTGAATGCTTGCCCACCTGGACGCGGTGGAGAGCCATCCATAGTACGAGAAGCTCGGCAAGGCTTGAAAAGCTATGGCTTGCCTGTGGCTCTGGTGGCCATTACCCAACTTGTCGCTTTTTCTCATGCATTAATTGATGGTCGCGCGGTTACGGAGTTTGAGCCGAAAGGCAAGGCAGCGCAAGAAATTAGCGCCTTATCCAACTGGCTAGAGGAGAAAATCAAATGAGCAAAAGAGGAAGCCTGGCAGCATTCACAACCACAAAATCGGGAGCCAGCGAATCAAACAGAAGCCCCACGGCCTCTAGCCCGGAGAAACACACCGAGAAAGAAAAGCGTCGCGGGCAAACGTTGCGACTGTCCCAGACCGCCTGGCGACAGCTCAAATTTATGGCAGTTGAGCAAGAACGACCAGCGCACGATCTTCTAATCGAAGCCGTCAATGATCTCTTTGAGAAGTACGGCAAGCTCTCACTATCGTGATGATTTGCTATGTTGCTCGCGTGATACCGTGATAGCAAGATAGCAATAATTCCCCCGCCCCCGGTCTCGAAAGCAACTTGCTTACCTCGTCCCTGTACACAAAGCTCCTACTGCTTGAAGCACAAACCCAAAGACTAGAAAGAACGCTCCCCAAGCGCTTCTGGCGTAATTTCTTGCCTGCTCTTCTTGGCTCCCTGTTCTTCCAAATCTTGCAGG